>JARCRW010000070.1 GCA_029850515.1 Nitrosotalea sp.
TATCGGAAGCAATAATGAAAGAAGGCAAGACTTCGTTAAAATCACAAAAGGAGGAAGAACATTTCTGCAAACAAGTAGCAACGAGGAGAAAAATTAGACAACAATTTGACAAAAGCCTTGGACCCGTAAATTATGTACACATTGAACGTCAAAAAATTACTCAGATTGTCATCTATCCGAAACGTAAGACTGTCTACGTGACAATGGAACCAGATATGGATATAAAACGAAAGTTAGAAATTGTAGAATTAATCAAAAGGAAAACTGCAAAATTATAAAAATTAAGGAAAATTTCTCAATAACCGGGTTTTACTCTATTTGTTGACTGTCCCTTTGCCTACTACAGGTAGTAGCAAAGCGTTTGCTTGGCTGTGTAACCTGTTTTTGTCTTTTGATCTACTTGATTTCTGCTCTCCCGCGCTTCTCAATAACTAGGAAATTGACTGTTTCAAGGCCTGAAACTGTCGTTCCGCTATGCGTTCCGCTATGAAATTTCATGCTGACCCTGATAAAACATCAATACTATAACACCTCATGTCAAAACAACAATACAGGTCCGAAATGGGCATCATAGCCGATATCCTTGGTGTGGCCATGGATGGAGGAACCCAAGGAGTGATTGTCTCCGCTATATCCCGAAGAGCAAACCTATCTCATTATGCAGTACTTGAGAAATGTCAGAAATTAATAGATGCAGGATTGGTAGAATCAATGAAATCCGACAGAAATAGGCTTTTTAGGGTTACAGAGAAAGGAATCAGGTTCTCCCAGGAATTTCAGAGATTCCAAGGTGTAATGCAGGGACTTAATCTCAGGTATTAAGAAATGTATCAGGAATACCAGATGATCGAGACACAAAAGGTATTACCAGAAAGAATGCTTTTTGTAAGGATCAATTATACTCTCACAACAATGGTAAGGGCTCCAGTTGTAGCAATATGCTTTGTTTTACTCACCCTTTCTTCCTTTGTACAGTACGCTATGGGTAGCCCCAAAGTTCTTGATTTTACAGTTTATGCAGATGGGACAACCCATGTTTTCTATCAAACTGACGTAGACTCTCAATCACCGGATTTCAGTCTGAATGTATATGGTAGTAATATTGAAAACCTTGTTGTACAGGACGAAAACGGAACACTGCTTTCAAGTAAGATGAATGCAAATACTATAACAGTAGCAACTCTGGGAGCTTCTACGATAAAGGTAGACTATGATACGCCTGACTTGATATCTAAGAATGGGAGGACATGGACTTTTCATGTAGATTCTCCTACTGATTATTCTATAATGTTGCCAAAAAATACAGTAATTGTCGGAATGAGCGCATCTCCTTTAAACATGCAAATAGTTGATGATCAATCACTCCTATCATTGCCAAGCGGCTCATCCGATATTGACTATGTCTTTGGTGTCTTGGGTACAAGCCAGACTGCTACTTTGGCAATTCAAAAAGCTCAAGATTTTATTAATACTTTGAATTCCACAGGTGTGAAAACTCCTATGGCCTTGGCAAAACTTCAGGAAGCTCAATCTGCTTTTAATCAAGGCAAGTATTCTGATGCAGAATCTTTTGCTAATTCCGCAAAAAATCTTGCTCTGCAAGAACAACAAACTGCCATTTCAAAACTATCAACTAATTCATCTGATAATCATATGCCAGTTAGTTCACCTGACAATTCATCGATCTATCTTTTGACTGGAGGAATTGTTGCTGCAGGAATAGCTGGAATCATAATCCTGAGAAAAGCAAGATCAACTAAGATAATAACTTCTAGTAAAATCACACAAAATAGCAACTATATTCCATCGAAAAAGGAGGAAATTTACAAACTCAAACCAGATTTACGCCAAGATGACAAAGAAATCATAGCATTCATTTCTGAAAAAGGAGGTCAGGTATACGAAAGCGAATTGCGCAAAAAATTCTTGATGCCGCGAACAACAATGTGGCGCGCTGTTAAACGACTCGAAAGAGAAGATGTTGTTGAAATAGAAAAAGTTGATCAACAAAATCTTATTAAACTTCGTAAAATGGAGGATCAGAAATGAAGAGTTTGACAATCTTCATTGCAACACTAGTTGTAACGTTAATCTTGAATGGTCCAATCCAATCATATGCAGATCCTCAACTTGACACATTGGTGAGTATTGCTACACAGGCACAAAACAATCTTAACATCAGCATATCTCAAATTCCTAATGTTCCCAATGAAATTGTTTCTCTATATGATCAAGGCTCTAATGAAACCGATGCCCTGACCAAGGCAGTAAATGCACAAGATGTAGCATCAGCTAAACAACATTTCCTTTCCGCAATGAATTTTTTCAAGATTACAAATGATAAGATAAATTCTCTTAATGCAACAGGAACAAATGACCAACAACATGCAGATATAATACAATTACAAAGTGAGATCACAAGATTGGCAAAGTTTGATGAAACACTTCAATCTATAGCAATAACTAACCATATCGATTTCAACTTTACACAATCTGATCAATTAATCCAAAAAGCAAAACAGGATCTTGATGCTGGGAAAGTTGACGAAGCATCAAAATTGATTGTATCTGTAAACCAGTTTCTAAATGATGCTCATGACTCACTTGCAAAAGTGGCAAAACAACGAACCTCTGATAGGGCAAAAGATTTTACAAGTAAAACAAATCAATAATTGACAAAATGGACAGTATCAAGTATCTCAAACTGTAATTGCAGCTTCTGTTCTTAAATGGGCAAAGATGCCTTGATTCTACATTAAATGACAATTCTAAAAACACACCATAAATCTAAAAATATGCATTAGGAAATATTGATCCAAAGCGATTTTTCATGTTTGTTCAAGTTTGTGGCTAGAAATAACGGAAAATCACTGTTCTGGTGTGTAAAAAGATTTACATAAAATTCATATAGATTTTTACCAGACCCAAAAGCGATGGCTTCAAAGCAAATTTCTGCAGGCGTAGGAATCCCAATGATAATAGTTGGCATTATACTTGCTTTCATTTTAGCACCACTACAAGCCGATCTAACTGATACTGTAGAATTTGTTGGAAGTCTTATCGGAATCTTGGGAGTGATAATTTTCATAGCTGGATTCTTTTCAAGAACAGTACCTGCAATTACATCCTAAATCTTCATCGCTCCAATTGATAAGAGATGTTGGATAGCAGCCCAAAAAGTATTATCATCAATTTGGCCTGAATACCATTGTTTCACATTTCCCTTTAACCAACTTGGAATTTTCATAGTGCCATCTTGATTCATTGATGGTGTTTTGATTATGCCTTGGTTTACTACATATCTTATTGCTTGAGAAAAATCTTTTTTGTCTAAAACTCCCTCAGCCCACCAAATGGATGTACTTCTTATCCAGCTAGGCAAAATGTTCTTAGTTCCGCCATAGAGTGCAAATTTCTGTATGCTGTTCTCTTGCTTATCTACAACATAGATGTTATCTGCTGCATCAATCGCAAGACCAACGGGCTGTTCAAATCCTCCCTGTCCATTTTCTTGCATACTCCAACTCCAAAGAAAGTTTCCATGAGAGTCAAATTTTTGGATCCTATGATTGCCGGTGTCTGCCACATAGATATTATCTCTAGAATCAATAGCTATTGCTGATGGATTGATAAATCTACCATCCTCAGTTCCTATGGAGCCATACAAGTTTAGAAATCTTCCAATACTGGAATACTTCAATATCTTATTGTCTGTTGAAATAGCGTACAAGTTATCTCTTGAATCAAATGCTAATGCTTTAATGCCTGAGAAACTCGCCCCGTCTGCTAATGACGAGTCTAGTTTATCCTCATAGGTTCCCTTGTTGTCAAACAGTTGAATAGATCCTAGTTCCATGTCCCCTACAACAAGATCACCACTATGATCTGAATTTATTGCAGTTGGTATTTGGAACATGCCCGGATTATCACCATATGTACCCCATGAATAAACAAAACTTCCAGTCTTGTTGAACATGATTATTCTTGAGTTTCCACTGTCTGCTACATACACATAGTTTTCATTTACAAATATGCCTGACGGATTTTTGAATTGTCCGTTTGATGAACCTGCATCACCCCATGAAAGAAGCAGGTTGTTTTTATCATCAAACTTCTTTATTTTTGAATTTCCGGAATCTACAACGTAGATATTATTATCTTGATCAATGGCGATACTAGTTGGAGACTTGAATGTTGTTGAATTGATTGCTGAAACAAAGGTGGGAATGTTGTATTGAGATGGATCTAGAATCTTTCCACTGTCAACTGGCGAATCATCTACGTAAAAAGATGCATTTTTTATAATTCCGTCATAATTCACATATAGTTCCCATGTCCCCCTGCTGTCATTTTGGGCAATCTTGTGGGGTATGATAATTTCAGTTGTATCCATTGGTAATGATATGGCTGGGCTTGCGTTACCATTGGGACTTGTTACCCACGTACTTATTGAATTTGTAGTAACATTTGATACATGTATTTTGAAGTTAGCAATTTCACCTGGTCTATAGTTTAGTTTATTTGGAAATATATCTAATTTAATGTTAGGCAGCTCCAGAGAATTCTGAACTATTTTGAAGGAACCTGTCTTTACCATGCCAGCATAATCGATTTCAAAATTATAAGTACCAATTATCTTGGGCAAATTCTTGAGTGCTAAAATATAATGTACAGATTGTGGATAAAATTGACTGCTAGTTGTATTTCCTAGAGGATCTGTTATTTTTATAGTACCGCTTGATTCGGTTAACTTGCTAAATATCAAATCAAGCCCTACCTGATTTCCTGAATAAAAAGTGGCTGAATTCTCTACTGATATATCCATTAGCTTGTTTATGTCACCTAAAAGAAATGGTACATATTTGACAGAATTAAAATATTGAATTTTTAATTTGTATAATCCTGGAGGATTGTATTTAGCAAATTCTAACATTGGGAAATGATATGTTACACTTGGCTGGTCTGCTTTTACCTCAATTTCTGTTATTCCAATTACACTATTTCCGTCCTGATCATAAAAATCCAGAAAATAAGAGTGCGCAAATTTGGCATATGGACTATAGTAAGATGAAGAAATGTTAATATTCATTGTGTCCGGTTCATAATATGTTATCTTGTCTGTTATTACGGTTAAATCAAGAGACTTGACATTGAAATGAACTGTCTGATTGCTGCCTCCATATGCATAATTAATTGACCATGGACCAAACTCATTATCATCTGCACTCCGTACAATTTGGTGTATTGCTTTTCCTGACCTTATTTGCTGATCCAATACTCCTGATATTATTGAATTGTCAGGTTTGTGGGCAACCCAATTTACCTGACCACCATTATATCCCTGAATTGTGACATTGACCTTTATCCAATCATTTGCTCCAAATTCTTGTTTTTCAGGAACAGCATTTATCGTTAAAGCACTTGCATCTTGATGAGCAACAAATGACAAGGCCACAAGTACAAATAAGAGAATTAGTTTTTCCACTGTCAATTATTATATTTACTATTATATCCTCTTTGGCAAAAAATCATTCATAAGAAGATCCAATTAAATAATGAATAAGTACAGATTGAATACTTGAACGTACGGCTTTATGAGATATTTACATCCGTTGAAGGGGAAGGAATCCTATATGGTACAAAGACTCTCTTTGTAAGATTGTCAGGATGTCCTTTCAAGTGTTTTTATTGTGATACTAAAGGCGCACTTCCGATGAATTCTGGAAAAGAATATTCAATTGGCGAAGCAAAAGAACTAATCAAAAAGAATCTCAAGAAAAATACATACAAGGTTAATTTTACTGGCGGAGATCCACTTGCTCAGTCAAAAGCTGTTGCAGAATTGGCAAACTTTGTCCAAAGTAAAAAAATTCATACTTATCTAGAATCATCTTGTTATGACTCTTCCAAGTTTGCAGAAGTTCTTCCTTACATCAATTTTGTAAAAATCGAATTTAAAACTCCAGAATCTGGCTTTGTTGATTCAAAACATTATTCTAAACTTTTAGAAAATGAACTTGAGTGCCTAAGGCTAGCTAAAAAATCTAAGAAAACAACCTATGTGAAAGTGGTAATAAGTTCAAAGACACAATTGGACCCATTCAAGAAACTTCTCAGACAGATATTCAAAATAATGTCAAAAACGGAACTTGCAGGATTTATAATACAGCCTACGTATGGTATTTCCGAACCTAGTTTGGAACAGCTATTCAGCTTTTACGATTTAGTTTATGCCTATGACGATCAAGTTAGAATAGTACCACAGCTTCACAAGTTCATAGGTGCACCTTGATGAATAAAGAAAGAATCAAGAAATTAATTCGAGAAATAATTGCAGAGATAGGCGAAGATCCAACAAGAGAAGGTCTAGTTGATACTCCCAGCAGAATAGCGGATATGTATGAAGAGATCTTCAAGGGATATGAAGGAGAATCAGAACTATCCGTAAAATTTTCTGAGGATTCTGATATTGTAATTGCAAAAGATATCCAGTTTTATTCTATGTGTGAACATCACATGCTACCATTCTATGGAAAAGTAAGTGTAGCATATGCGCCAGATGGTAAAGTATTTGGAATATCTAAGTTGGTTCGACTTGTGGAAAAATATTCTGCTCGATTACAAATACAAGAACGAATTACAAAGAATATAGCTGACGAACTATACTCTGAGGGAGTCAAAGGTGTAGTTGTCATTGCAGAAGGCGAACACCTTTGTATGAAAATGCGGGGAGTGCGAAATGATGCTATAGTAACAACAATAGCATCAAGAGGAATTTATGATAAAAAAGAATCAAGATCAGATGTTCTGAATCTGATATATAATGGAAAATCTAAACCAAATATTGGTTAATCTAAAAAATTAAATAATAACAGTTAATGCAGAACTACTGTGGGCACACACAATAACATACACGTTCCAAAAGAATCGTGGCCAGCATTCATGTGGTATGCCATAGAATTCTTTGTTGTACTGGGTGCTGGATTGGGAATCTCTCTTAATTCGATGGATTTCTTTAAGAAATTGGGTTTTGACGATTCCATGACAGTGTGGGCCTTTTGGGGAATTATCGGCGTAGTGTTTCTGGCCTATTATCTAATTGTAAGACCAATCATACTAAAAAAGCCAATTTTATCAAAAATCTGAATATCTAGTTTTGTCCAAAATTTTGGATTTAACAAAAGCCAATTTTCTGTTATTACATGATTCACATTTTCCACAATGGATCTTACCATTTCCATAACAACTCCAACTTTTGAAAATCTGCTCGCCCAACTCTTTGTATCCTTTCTTTAGTAGATCACTCTTTGAAAGATTGTCCATAAATGGGCTCCAAATTTTTATCTTTTTTCTAAGGCCTAGATTTATTCCATCAACTTCTCCTTCATTCAAAGCCTTTGCAAGTAATTTTGTAAATATTGGTCTACAATCTGGATATCTAGTGTCTCCCATATGAGCACCGTAGACAACAACCTCTGCTTTTTTTGAAAATGCCCACGCTGAGGCTATGCTGAGAAAAATGGCATTTCTTATTGGAGCAACTATGGAATAATCAAATTTTGAAGGAATTGTTATTTTAGAATTAGTTAGCGCGTTTGTATTTTCGTATAGGTCTTTCATGAATTCAATATTTACTATCTTATGTTCTCTAAATTTTAATAACTGTGAAAATTGGCGTGCAATTTTTACTTCTCTGCTTGCTTTTTGTCCATAAGAAAAAGTTATTCCATACAGATCATATCGTTTTTGAAGATAGGCTGCAGTACACACTGAATCAAGACCTCCACTAAATACTATGACAGCTTTCAATTTGAAAACAATTCCATCATGCCAAATAAAATGCTTGACTAGGCAATAGAAAGCAATACTGCACCTGACAAAATCATGACAGATCCGGTGATAACTCTGAGCATATTGCGCTTGTTAGATATTTCCTTAAAATACAAAACTCCCCAAGATACGGCAAAAAGTGTAGCTGTCTGGGAAATGGGATATGCTACTGTGATTCCTATTGATGCTATGGCCATCAAGACAAACAAGCTACCAACATTGAATAAACTCCCTGAAATTATTCCAGCCGTGATCTCTTTCTTGATCCAACTTCGTGATAAAAACAATAATGGTATCCCTATTGCAAAAATCGACAAGCTAGATGAAAAGAATCCAGATTGTAGCGTGTGTGTTGCCTGCATTGGGATTACATAGGAACCTCCGATAATACCTGATGCTGCAGCGATCAAGTATCCCTTTCGTTGAATAGTTGAGGTCTTTGTAGCGCTTGTGATAACTGGTAAACCAGCTAACAGTAATCCAATTGCTCCAATTGCTAATGTCATATAGCTAAACTTTTCTCCAAAGAACAAAATTCCCCACAGAAATGAAACTAGAATGCTAAAACCTGCAAGAAATGGCGAGGTTCTTGAAAGTCCTATGAGCCTGACTGAATAAAGTGCTAGAATGTTCCCCACCGTCCAAATTACTCCACTGAGAAGACCGCTAGGTAAAATTTCAAATCCCCAGAAAAAACCAATTGGTATTGCAAAAAGGAGGACTCCTATTCCTGTAGATCCTTGGAGTTGCCAAACGTTTGCAACGTGAACCTTTTTGACTGGAACAAAGAAAGTACCCCAACAAACAGCTGAGCCAATAGATGACATCAATCCAAATGGATTCAAAGACGGTTTCATTGTGAGAGCGGTATTATAACTCGGTTTCTATCTAAAACATATCTCTAAAGTTTAATTTCTGCTAAAATATTTTTCATATATGACATATCTAAAAGTTGAACGAGACGAAGAAATTGTTCAAATCACAATCAATAGGCAAGATAAACTAAATGCAATGAATTTGGATGTCATGAATGAATTTATCTCTCTTCTTGATGACTTGGAAAAAGATTCTTCAAAAGTCATTATTATTACTGGTGACGGCCCAAAAGCTTTCTCAGCTGGTGCAGATATTGAATATATGAGTAGCATTGGACCAGCAGAGGCAGAAAAATATGCACTTTGTGGACATGAAGTCTTGAACAGGATTGAAAAATTAGAAAAACCTGTCATTGCAGCAGTAAATGGGTATGCTTTGGGAGGAGGATGTGAACTTGCACTCTCATGTGATATCAGATTTGCATCACCGAACGCACAACTTGGTCAACCGGAGGTTACATTGGGAATTTGTCCAGGCTGGGGAGGTACACAAAGACTATTACGAATTATTGGTCCAGCCAGAGCCAAAGATCTCATATTTTCTGGTAGAAAAATTATTGCAGAAGAAGCATTTTCAATGGGTTTGATAAATAAAATATTTCCGTCTGAGAGGTTGCTTGCTGAAACTAGAGCATATGCAAAAGCGATATCTAAAAACAGTAGTTTTGCAATAGGAATTTCTAAGATGCTTGTAAACAGAGGAACTGACACAAATCTTGATACTGGATTAAAACTTGAAATCTATTCATGGGCTGTATGCTTTTCAACCAAGGACAGAGAAGAAAGAATGCGTAAATTCATTGAAAAGAAATAGCTATAGCACAAAAGCGCCTTTGCTTGGCCTGCAAATTACTGTAGTACATTCTGTATCCGCAGATGCAAATCCTTTTTCCATTGCTTTACAGATCTTCTTATGATCAGCAAGTTTTGATGTGAATGAAATTACTGATGGACCTGCACCGCTTATTGTTACACCTAACGCACCAGCTTTTAGTGCATTTGTCTTGACCATATCAAAGCCTGGAATCAAATGCTTTCTAGCAGGCTCTACGATTATGTCCTTTATTGAATGACCTATCAATTCTACATCTTTATTGATGAATCCTGTAGTTATTGCAGACGCATTAGCAAGATTCTTCACATAATCTGATAATTTTACTTGTTGAGGAAGGACTCCTCTGGATACCTCTGTCTTTTTTTTTGGAACATTGATTTTTGGTATTGCTACACATAAAACCAAATCCTTTGGAGGGTCAATTTTTATCACATCAAGCGGATCTGTTCTTACTATCACAAATCCACCTAGAACTGATGCACTTACATTATCATAATGAATAGATCCAGCACTCGCTTTTTCTCCAATTCCTGCAAATTTTACAAGGCTATTCTGATCAAGATCAAGGTCAAATAATGCATTAAATGCAACTGCAGCAGCTGCAGCAGATGCTGCGCTACTACCCATTCCAAACCCTGCTGGAACTCCTTTCTTGATTTTAATTAAAAGCCCATCTTTTATCTTGAATCTCTTTGCCATTTCCTTGACTACTAGTCCTGCCGAGTTTTTTTCTGGCTCCAAAGGAACAGAATCTGAGCTCTCGATGGTTATTCCCTTTCCTTGCTTTGTTATCTGTACTTCATCATAATATGCATCAAGGGCTAATCCAAACACATCAAAACCAGGACCCAAATTCGCTGTAGAGCTTGGAGCTCTAACACTTACATTTTTCATTAATCCTCTACCTCTTCGCCTAAATTGAGTACACGGCTTAGTGCAGCTTGAAGGTTTACCATTCCCTCTCCTGTAGCATTAGAAATGGGAATTGTCCCCTGTGCAAATCCTCCCAAATTCAGGCCTCTGAGAATATTGATTGCAAGAGTATAATTTTCACCATCAGAATCTTTTGCAAGCGCGTCTTCTAGACTTGTCATGTTTGTTGACCATTTTAATATCTCTTTAATCTTGTCTTCAATAAGATCTGTTTTTGTTAGAACATTTATCTGTGATAAACCAAGTCGCAATTTTACTGAAGTAGCAAGTAATGCAATTGAAATAAAATTACTAGGAGATGTCATAAGCGATCCATCGTGAAGAAATATTGACGCCTTTTCTTCTGCATTCAAGTTTTGTATGAGAAATGGTCCACTGGCTCTATAAGCAAACAGCTCAATTTGGCCGGGTGTATCTATTATAAGATAATCTGGATTTACGTTATCTATTTCATTTTGCAGATCATCTATTTTTGACGCGATAAGATCATTTGCCATGATCATAGCTCCATTTGGGCCAAGATCATATTGTTTCATGATCTGTACAATATCGATGTAATCCCTAACATCTATATCGCATGTATATGGCAAGTTCTCAACACCTGGATCTAGATTTAACATTCCAACAAAAGCGCCATTTCTAGAATAATAATCAAGAATTTTAGAAGCTAACAAAGATTTTCCCGCGCCTGCAGTTCCTACTATGAAAATTGCCTTCATTTTTCTGATAATTTATTTTATGTTGAGCTTATATTTCCATCCATGAGTAGGGCAGGCAATGAATTGGAAGCTTCTTGCCATCCCTGTTAGTGTAATACCGTTCCTTATCATTGCGACCACATTTAATGTGAGTTTTGAAAATCTTCTTGCAATAGGCTTTCTACCTTTCTTGGGTGCCTCAATTGCTATGGCTGGTAAATTATTCACTCAGGGACTAAAATTTAATTATCTTGTAAAGAAATTCTTGGGTCCTGTGGACGTAAACTGGAGAACAATTTCTGTAAGAATAGGCAGTGAATTTGTAACATCTACTACCCCATCTTTTGTAGGTGGTGAATTAGTTAGAATAATGTGGTTGGGCAAAAAAGGTATTCCAATTGGAAAAGCGTCCTGGGTAACAATAATAGAAATTGTAACTGAAGTACTGGTCTCAGGGGCATTTGCAATTGTTGCTGCAGCGATTTCATTTGCAAATGGTGCTTATGCTATAGGAATAACAATACTTGCAATTAGCATTCCTATAACGGGACTTTGGGCTACTCTATTTTTCTTGTCATCAAAAAGAACCTTTCAGATACCCGGCTGGGCTTCTAGAATTGCTACAAAAATAGGAAAAGAGCGCTCATTGAAATATATTGACAAAACCAATCTGTGGATGAAAGAAATTTGCGACATGAGCAGACAGACTCTTCACACCAAAGAGATCAAAAAAGCATTCACAGTTTCAATAATAATTTCTATATTTACATGGTCACTCTATGGTCTATCCTTTATGATAATTGCAAATGGTGCGGGATATGTGATAGACTTTTTCCATTCTCTGATGGCTACAATGGCATCCATTGCAGTAGGCAATCTGCCAATTACCATTGGTGGTTCTGGTCTGACTGAATTTTCAATCTGGGCGTATTTGGGACACTTGAATAGCTTGACATTTGAGGCTGCCAAGAATAGTCTTCAATGGAATATTGTGATTGGGTGGAGAATAGCTACCTACCACATTGGCCTTGTAATAAGCTGGCTCTTTCTTATGAAAGTGGTTTATCCGAGCATAAAGAAAGCAAAAACCGTATAGAAAGCACTTTATTTTCAAGCCTTCAATTTTTAATCATTGGATTATTCTGGTAAAGTAGTTGTTATTACAGGCGCATCAAGTGGAATCGGCGAACAGTCAGCTGAGAAATTTGCAAAACTACATGCCAATGTTGTACTTGTATCAAGAAATGAGAAGCGATTGCAGGAAATATCTACAAAACTGTCAAAGTATAACATTGAAGCTTTTGCTTATGCATGTGATGTTTCTAACAAAGATCAGGTAGATAGAATGGGAAAAATTATAATTGAAAAATTTGGTAAAATCGATGTACTTGTAAATAATGCTGGTTTTGGGATATACAATACGGTGGAAAAAACAAAAATCGATGAAATGGAATCACAGATATCCACAAATTTTCTTGGAATGATGTATTGCACGAAGATATTTCTACAAAAAATGCTAGAACAAAGGTCCGGACATATTGTTAATGTGGCATCTGTAGCAGGAAGTATTGGAATTCCGGGAATGGCATCTTACTGTGCATCAAAATTTGCTATGCTGGGATTTTCTGAATCACTATTTCACGAACTAAAGGGGACTGGGGTAGGCATAACTGTTGTAAGTCCAATAATGGTGAGAACTAATTTCTTTAACCACGAATCTTTTGGCAAAATGCCACGATATTCAGCCACATCACTTGATCCAAAGACAGTGGCAAATGCCGTGGTCAAAGCTGCATCATCACCTAGAATTGAGATTGTTGTTCCACAGATAGTACGATTCGTAATATGGCTAAAGCAAACTTTTCCATATTTGATAAATCCTATAGTGGGTGGAATTTTCCGAAAATCAATGAAATCTAAACTGGATTGAAAAGAATAATCTACTCTTCTTCTGATTCTTCTCCTGAAGAATCCGAGTCTACATCCATTAGTTCAAGTTTTGCAAGTTCAAACTGATAAATTGCATCCATGTCAATTTCCATTTCCTTTTTAAGAAACTCGATAACTTTCTTGCTTAACGGAGCCTTTGACGAGTTTATTGTAAATTCATAGACAACTCCCTTCATGAGGTCTGCAGGCTTTGTCTTCTTTGGCAGATTCATTCCTTCTATTATCTTTCTTCCATCTTCGATGGCCTCATAAAGTTGAGAATCAATCTTCATATCTTTTTCATAAATCTCAAGTATGTAACCAGTTCTTGTAAAAGATTCTGGCTTGCCAAATTTGGCATCCCTTATCTCATCTTGTACCCATTTTGGAATTTCTTTTTCTTTTCCCATTATGACTCACTGTAATTAGCCCTGTTTTTCTTTCTTACTTGTTGTCCACCAATCACGATATTCATCATGTTTGTCTTCACGTGTTTTCTCTCGCTTGTTCAATCTGTATCTAATATCACTTACTTGTTCCCTTGTAGCAAACAAACCACACTTTTTACAAATGAAGTGTTTAGTATTGGCATCAAATTTCATTTCTACTACCACTTCTTTGGCTGCACATTCGGGACATTCAGTCAACGACGGCGATCATCAAAGTTATCCATAAAAGCTTTTGGTCAGTTTCTGGTACGCGGTCTATGTCTTCATCCCTAAAAGGTCAGTTCGCCCATCTAAAATGCCGCGTACCAGAACTATGTGTTGGAATTAAAAAATTATAATTCTTTCTAGTTTTCTAACATCTCGGAGATTATTTTCACTGTATTCTTTGTACCGCCGGTGCTATAGTTTCTTGAAAATTCCAAAAGATTTTCTTGGTACTTGTTGTAATCATTGTGTATTAAAGAAACTGCCTTGATAGTATGTTTAACGGTTGTAGACAAGATTCCAAGATTCCTATCCTGTGCCCACTTTATCTGATTGGTGTGTTCGTCATAGACTGGTATTCCTATGATTGGTTTTGCTTTTCCTCCTAATATCTCTCCCATAGCTGTATGTGATCCGTTTATCACTGCATATTTACATAAATTAAGAACGGTATCTTTTTCCTGTTCTGACAAAAATCCCACATCTATCTGAATCCAGTCTATCTTTTTTTCCAATGCTTCAGAAATGGAATATGTTTTTCCATCATTTCCCAAAACTTTGTCCAGAGATGGATCAGCATTTGCATGTGATATTATTCTTCTTTCACCTCTCATCTCAGAACTGTAAAAAGCCTTTTTGTAATTTTCTAGAGTTATTTTTTTTGTAGATTTGTTTCCTGTTATCATCCAATATCCAAAACTATCTACATTTTCAATTAGCTTCTCTATATCGGATTTTGGCGTAGAATGTGTTATCATACCATTTGAAAAATGACCCACATACACGACTTTATCCTTTAATCTTTCAGGAAAGTTGAGATTATACTCACATATGGTATACGGTGGAGGAGAATCTGCAACTACTATCTTTGTTGCTTTTTCAATATTTTTTGATACGTATAATACTCCTGGATACAGATAAAATCTAGAGGCCCAGAGCTTTGGCCTAAACTGGTTTGTAATGAAAACACACTTGATATTTCTTCTTAGCGCAATTGCATTTGATCCCACATCACCATCATTTATGACAAGGTCAAATTTCTGACTATTGTAAAGCCTTGCTTCCTTTTTCAAGTAGTTAGTTACAACTGAAAGTAGAGGGGGCCTTCCAGATATTGGTAAGAGGAAATTAAGCGAAGACAAGGCAACGCTGGGGCCTTTTTTGCCATCTATTGGTGTTGGCATCTCAATGTTATGGATTGTATCTTTTCTCTGGGAAAATTTCTGTACTAGCTTTTGATAAATTTCACCGCTACTTGTGTAATGCATTTCAACATTATCTTTCATCATGTCTTGAATTGTATTGTCAAGATTCATCATTCTTGTAAAATGACCATTTCCCCAAGGATAGATGAATCCCCCTATCTTTTTCATAACAGAAAGTAAATTTGACCCGTTTAAATTCTCAATGATTTGATTTTAATGAGTCAATTATATCATGTATGTTTTTTGGACCTGCAGTAACTTGGATGCACTTGAGGGTCTTTAATGCATTCTTTGCATATTTTGATATCTCGGACATGGGGATTTTCTTATAGTTGGAATGTTTCTTACAAAGATCTTCCAAGTTCTCAATATATTTTTCCAATCCTATCTCCTTTGCATTTTCCAAAATTTCCGAGTCTATGCCAGAAAGAGAAAACCATGGAATAATCTTGTTCTGAAATACCAGGCTTGCGTTGTATTCACAAAATGATGCTGGAAAGATCATAGGAGATATTCCCAAAGAGATTCTTCCAATCTTCTCCCTTGATGCTATTGATATCATCACTTGAGTTATTGAGGTGATTGTGGTTGGTATTCCTGAAGATCCATTCATCTTGCATACGTGAAGAATTATGTTTTCTTCGATGATTCTTGGTAGTATTTTGTTTACAATCTTGGCTAATTTGAGCAAATTTGATTCATTATTATAACAAATCAGTATCTTTACCTCAAAGCCCATCTTTATGGTTTGAAGACATGCTATGGCAGAAAGCTCATCATGAATACAACATAGAATTTTTTCTTTTTGTGAGTTGTATGGGATGCCACTTAATCCTCTATCTACAAAAATACATACATAGGCATATGTATCTGTGAGATAAGCGTATACGAGTCTATCATGATTTGATTCTGAGCCAGGCTTTGCTTCCAAATGCATACTCTTCTCCACCAACATTGCAGTTGATGCAATTTCCAAATCTTTTGCTAGGAATTTTTTTGTTTTTCCCTCAACTTTAACATAAAATTTTTCTCCTTTTAAAAGTAAGCTCAAAGCAGTATTTGTAATGGTTGACAAAACAGAATCAAAGTTATTTTCTGTTTCTTTTGCAATCGCAATCTTGTCTATTCCGAATAAAAGATTTACTGCAGATGAAGCTAGAACTGGATCAACTGCTTCTACAATAACAAGTGACTCGTTTTTTCTTACGCCACTGTGATGTTGATTTTTTATCTTGAGAATTTTTGATATATTTGATGCAAGACTGTTTATTTTGTTCAAGGAATAGATAGATGGAAAAATGACAAGCACAGTTTTTTCTGACATTATGTTTTCATTGTTTATCTCATTTATAACTCTAGAATGAATGTTTTCATCAGGATGCAGTTCCTCTCGATGGTTTCAATGATTGTTTGATGGACTTTATGGCGTATCATTACTAAGCAAGAGATTATTTACAAGAAAAAGCACGTAATACTATTGTTATCTTTGATAATCTAGAAAATTGAGATCAGCCAAAAGTTGACAGTACGAATAATTATATGACGAATAATGATAAATTTTATCATGCCCAAGTTTACTGCCTCACAAATCCAGCAGTTAAATGAAAGTCTGAAAACTCCTCAAGAAGTTCTGAAATGGTCGTTAGATAATCTTCACCCTAGGATAGCCATGGCATCAAGCTTTGGTGCAGAGGATGTAGTTGTAATTGATATGATGATGAAAATAAACCCAAAATCAAGAATTTTCACTCTTGACACTGGAAGGCTCAATCAGGAAACATATGATGTAATGGATGAAATACGCAAGAAATACAGCGTGAACATAGAAGTAATGTTTCCAGACCAGAACGAAGTGGAACAAATGGTTCGTGTAAATGGATTAAATCTATTCTATGATAACATAGACAACAGAAAACTTTGCTGTGGTATAAGAAAAGTCCATCCGCTAAATAGAATTCTTTCAACATTAGATGGATGGATTACGGGATTGAGAGCAGATCAAACTGAGGTAAGATCAAACGCAAATAAATTTGAACTAGATGAACAGCATAACTCTATCATCAAGATAAATCCTATAATAGAATGGACCTGGGAGCAAACTTGGGATTATATCAAGAAAAATGATATTCCATATAACAAATTACATGACAAAGGATTTCCCAGTATTGGATGTGAACCATGCACGCGTGCAATAAAATCTGGAGAACCACTACGAGCTGGACGCTGGTGGTGGGAATCTGATTCCCAGAAAGAATGTGGATTGCATGCAGAACACAGTAAGTGATTAGATGACAAATATTGGTGTAGCAAAACCACATGGTGGTAAACTAGTAAACAAGATTTCAAAAGAAGATCCAAACCAGCTGTTCTCAATCAATGTTAGTGCTGACCTTGCAAATGATATAGAAAATATTGCTGATGGAATTTTTAGTCCGCTTGAAGGATTTTTAATGCGAGAAGATTTTGAGAAAGTAGTTTCTGAAGGTAGACTTGCAAACGGTTTACCATGGACGATTCCAATCGTACTTGATGTGGACAAGGATACTGCTGCAAAGATGAAAGATGCAGGAGCTGTTGCCCTGAATGTGGAGGGCAAAAATTTTGCTATCTTGCATGTTGAAGATGTTTATAATTTTGATAAGAACGATGTCTCAAACAAAGTCTATGGTACATCTGATCTAAAGCACCCAGGTGTGGCAAAAACTATGAATATGAAAGAATTTCTTATTGGTGGAAAAATTGATTATGTAAAAAGATCAGACGAAACTCAAATCCGACGATACAGAAAGACTCCTATTGAAACAAGAGATTTTTTTCAAAAGGCGGGATGGAAAACAATTGTGGCATTTCAAACAAGAAATGTTCCACACGTGGCACATGAAATGCTTCAAAAAGCATCCCTTAATACGCATGATGGACTATTTGTGAATCCTCTTGTAGGGAAGAAAAAATCTGGAGACTATAAAGACGAAGCAATCGTTACTGCTTATGAAACTCTCATCTCATACTACTACCCTCTAAACAGGTGTTATCTTGGTACATTGCATACGGAGATGAGGTATGCAGGACCAAAAGAAGCAATACACCATGCTATAATGCGAAAAAACTTTGGCTGCACTAATATCATAATAGGACGAGATCATGCAGGTGTAGGTACCTATTATGATCCATTTGCCTCGCAAAAAATATTTGATTTGTATCCTGACATCGGCATAGAGCCAATCTTCTTTCCAGCGTTTTTCTATTGCAGAAAATGTTTGTCATTTGCAAGTGAGCGAAATTGTCCACATGGTACAGAATATCAAGAAAGTCTGAGCGGAACTAAACTTAGAGCAATGATTCTTGATAAACAGAGTCCATCTGAGTATATGATGAGGCCCGAGGTATTCAAAGTACTAACGAAATTGGATAATCCTTTTGTGGATTAGATTTTTATTGAAATGATATATCATTGAAGGCTATGCGTGTCTTGCTAGTTGTACTCTTGTTGGCAAGCACCATTTTGCCTGCTTATGCTCAGGAATCAACCATGAACAAGTCTGAGCGTTATGATTCGGTTCTAGTACCATATAGTGCATTTAATGTATATGCCAAAAATGCCACACTTTTCAAACTTGATCACGAGCATGTAACTAACTGGGATATTGAAATGCAAAATAAACTCCACTATGCAAATCAGGACAGCAATACGGTAGTAAGATTGTATGAGGATGTTCACGCACCCAAGTTTATAGAAATTGGGATGGGAGGTCCACCTGACTACAGATTCTGGGTTGCAGTAAATACTCCGGAAGATGGATACTTTATAATTCATGATGAAAAACATCTTGGCTGGGCGCCTGACAAACTTATCACTGCAACTCACTCAAGTAGTGGCGGTCTTACTGTCAGTGTTGGTGAACGGGAGGCAGTTTCCAACTTGGATATTGCTGGTTTTACAATGAGAGAATTTACTGTTTCTGGAATGAACTCTGCTTCTGATCCTCCTCCCGTAGATTCAGGAGCATTTGCATTTAGTATTACTTCTGGAGATCCCTCTCAAAATATAATATTTTACATGCCATTTATGGTACTTGCAGTAACATTGGTATTGATTTTCGTATTATTGAAAACTAAGAATAGAAATTCAGAAGAGGCAAAAAAGATCCCCGAAACTAAGCCATCCTAGTTTTTGGTCTTGTAATAATTACAGTCTTTTTTTATCTTGCAGACAGAACACATTGGTGAAATTGGCTTGCAAATATTTTGGCCATACATAACAAAAGTGTCATTTATCCTAATCCATTGTTCTCGTGGAATTTTTTTCATCAATTCAACTTCTGTTTCTTCTGGAATTTTTGTTTGTACTAGTCCAAGTCTATTGGAAATTCTATGTACATGTGTATCAACAGGTATTGCTGGCTCATCAAAGGCATAAACTAGAACACAATTGGCAGTCTTTCTTCCCACCCCTGGCAGACTCAACAAGTTTTCCATAGTTTTAGGGACCTTGCCTGAATACTTTGAATCTATAATTGATGCAACCTCGATTATTCTTTTTGCTTTGACATGATAGAAACCAGTTCGCTTGATTATTTTTTCAACATCTGTTAACTTTGCGCTTGCAAGTGCATGAGCAGTCTTGTATCTTGCAAATAATGTCTTCACCACCGCTGCGGTGCTTTCATCTCTAGTTCTAGCAGAAAGTATTGTTCCTATCAGGATACTAAGAGGACTTCCATTTTCAGCCTCACGTAGTTCTCTGAGTGCAGTCATACGGGGTGGTTTGACAGAATTCATTGTTGAGATCATACCATCTAAAATTCTTACAATCTTTTCCAACTGATCTTGTATTGACCATACAAGTATTATATCTGTTATAACAAAGTAGTGTATTGGAATTAACAAAAGAAGAAGAGGAGGCACTTGATGGAAAACAAGGAGAGACTCTTGCCCTTGCGTATAGGACTCTTGTAGCAATTGGGGAAGCATCAAATGCTGATAGACTAATTCCAATAGAATGGGCACATTTGTCTGGGGTCAATTACAATACTATAGGTGATGCGGGAAAAGAATTTCTTTCACAGCTAAGTAAGGATGCCAGATTCAAAGTAAAAACAACAGTAAATCCAATGGGATTTGATTTCGATTCAGTTTCACAATACAAACTAGATGACAAATTCATTGAAAATCAACGCAGCATTAAAAACTCATATGAAAAAATGGGGGTAATTCCATCTTATTCTTGTATTCCGTATGAAATTTTTGATGTCCCAAAACAAGGAACTCACGTTTCTTTTGCAGAAAGCAATGCCGCAATCTATGCAAACTCGTTTTCTGGTCTCAAGACAAACAAAGAGGGTGCATTCAGCGCTCTTGCAAGTGCACTTACAGGTAAAAGTCCATGCTCTGATCTAAGAGATGATGATGTAAGAAAGCCAAACCTGACGATTCGTATGAAGGTAGAATCACGCGATGAATTGACTTATGGAATGCTTGGATATTTTGCAGGCAAAGTTGCAGGCAGTTCAGTTGCTCTGTCTGGCGTAAACAATCTTGACAAACGCAGCTGCAAGTCTTTGTGTGCAGGCATGGGCACATCTGGGGCATGTGGCATGTTTACATTTGGAGAAGAAGAAGGCGAGAAAATTGATTTTGATAAAAATGAAATGCAAAAAATTCATGATGAACTCAATACTTCTGAGAAAGGAGATTTGATCACACTTGGCAGTCCTCAACTTGGCATTGAAGAAATTGGCGACTTGGCTTTGATGCTCAAAGGAAGATCATTTCAAAAACGTTGCATGATCTTCTGTCCACGGGCGATTAAAGGACAAATGACAGACTTGGGTTATACAAATGAAATAAAGCGTGCCGGAGGAGAACTCTTGTATGATTGTTGTACTTGTTTGTCTCCATTAGTTGATAACAAAGAGGTAGATTCTGTTGTTACAAATAGTGTAAAAGGCGCATATTATTTGAGAACTTCTAACAACGTTGATGTCAACCTAAAGAGCCTCAAAAGAATCGTAGAAGAGGAAACAAAATGAATGTCAAAATCATCGTGCGAGGAAAGGCACAAGGTTCATTGCTTGTGGCTAAAAATCCAATAAACTTTCTTGGAGGAATTGATAAAAAATCAGGTCTAGTACATGATAAAAAACATGATCTTTTTGGAAAATCAATTGGCAATAAAATTCTTGTATTTCCTTTTGGCGTGGGAAGTAGTGTTGGCGCATATACCATATACTCTCTAAAATATAACAACTGTGCACCACTTGCCATGATCTGTCTAAAGGCTGATTTGACAACAGCATCTGGATGCGCTATATCCAATATACCGCTGGTTGTTGCAGGCAAAAATGATTATGATTTACTACGAGAGAATAATCAAGTCACACTTGATGCAATTGCAGGTAAAATTCTATAGTTCTAGCCTTTTGACTTGCCCGTTTGGCTTGGTTTCTTTGAAGACAATTCCTTCAAATTTCAAAATCTTTGCGCTTTTTTGTTTCCAATAGTTGAAAGGAGCCCCAGCCTTTTCGCAGGTATGGCTTAGAAACTCTTCTGCATTCCACCCATATTCAACAGAAACCTGAGGTAAAAGCAGACCTGACCCAAATTCCCATCTCATAATCAGGCCATCTCTTCCCACCTTGATCATTTTAGGATATTCGGACGTATCACTAACTTTGATCTCAACAGGTGGAGTGAGCACGGTTACTTCAAATGTAATTTCATTTAGCTCCTCAAATACTACCGGTGGAAAACGAGGATCTTCTGTGGATGACGCAATGGCTGCATCTAAAAGAGATTGGTGTAACATTCTACCAGGCATTGGAAATCCTATACATCCTCTCAGTTTTTCTTTTTTATTTAGTGTGACAAATACTCCTGATTTGTACGCAAACTTGGATTTGATCTCTTTTGATAATTCTATTTTTTTTCCTTCTTTGAGATATTCTGTAACAACTAGGCGTGCAGTTTTTACCAATCTCTGACCATCTTCATCTAATATGCTCAATTCATTCTATCATTTAGTTTCATTACAAATTCTTGAAGTTTTTTAAAATGAGTTCCTTCCCAGTAAATCTTTTTACAAGAGTCACACATCCAAAACTTTTTTTCTCGTTCTAGTACGCCTTCTGGAATTTTTCCTATAATGCGATATTTTTCAACTGGTTGTAGGTTACCATTGCATAAAATACACCTAGAATTGTTTGTATCTGTCACAAATATACCGAGATTAACCTTTGCATTTATCTGCATAATTTGCTCTGATTCATCACTTCCTCTGATGAGAATAAATTCAATCTCTTGCTTTTCTGCCTTCTTGGTAAGCTGTTCATCTTTTGTTAAAATTATGCGCTTTTCATTTTTTGCTATCAAAATCAGTTTGTCATCCTCAATTGAGGAGAAATACTTTGAATCATATCCAAGAATTCTCAATTTTTTTGCCAAATTGCCCAACATTGAATCCACAACAAAATTTGGTTTGTATGTGCTCAATAGTATGCCTCTCCATGACCAGCTTCTACTATGTGACTCTCTCCTGTAGGAAGTACTCTGGTAAAATCATCAATTGAAATTGCTCTTACTATTTCCTCCTTCTCTTTGAACTTCATGAATTCTAGTTTCACTTTCTTTGCAAACTCTGCCATGTCCATCCCGGATGGCTCTATTGTAATATAATAGATGCAATTTTTCTTGATTGCTTGCGGTGTTCCGCACATCAAGAGATAATTTTCATCTTTTTCGTACAAGCCGATTGCTAGCTGTAATGTGGTTACCTGTACAAAACTCCTAGATCCTTCGATTACAAATGATCCTTTTGCAATGAACTGTCCGCTTGGTGCAGCAGTCTTGATTTGATCCGGTTTAACCCAATATGCATTTAATCCATATATGCCTGCTTTCCACGCTCTACTGAAACATACGGTAGCTTGTGAAACTTCTTTTACACTGGCAAGATCATGCTCTGCACTTTCTCTTAAAAGAAAAAATGGTGATCCCACAATCTCTGCATGAAATACCATGTCATTCTTGTTAAGATGTTTCCTGATTACTGCAGAATTTGAGGAGGAATCGCGTCCTCCTATTGCTAGGCGACCATCTGAGGTGATAAACCACCTGTATCTTTCAAACCACTCCTTCTTTTTCTGAACTGCAAATACGATGGAATTCTGTGCAATGCTTGCTTGTTTTTTGACAAGCTCCAAGCTTTTCTCAGTTTTTTTCTTTTCTAAATTAATTGTATCAGTTGCCCTCATCTGTTTCTTTGACTCGTTAAACAATGTTGAAGCAATTGCCTGAATTGATGACTGTGGATCAACCTTTATTTTTTCTCCGATGATATTTATCAGAAAAATACCGTTCTCTCTTGTTGTGTGGGAGTTGTATTTCTCCAATAATGGCTGGATGGATGGATCTTCAATAGATGTTATACCTGTATATGATATCTCAAGGAGGGCCTTTGCTACGCTAGAGATTGAGCTTGATCTTTCTTTTACTAATAAAATTGCTTTATTTTGCTCTTCAAGTTTATGCTCAAGCTCGGTGATTTTCTGGTTTGCGGTAGTGGATTGCGATGATTTGCCATGCTCAAGAAGGTTTTCTGAAAAAAGTGAATCTAATCCCTCCATGAAACTAGATACTTTTACTGCATTGCTTCTCTGGCTCATATCACCAAGGGGTATAGGAATTACATCTGAATTTTTTACATCACGTATTATGTATGCATCATGATTTCCTGTTATCACTTTGTCAATCAAACCTTTTGTTGCCTGGAAAATATCTTCGATTTCTTTGTCTGATAATGTATTTCCCAACTTGTCTGGATCTAGATTACTTGTTCGAATGATCTCTTCTGCATATTTTCCTGGCAGTCCTAATGTTCTCCCTATCCATCTTACAATTGGTGTGGAACTTGTTTTGATTTCTTCAATATTTTTCCCCGTGACCTCTAAAACATTTAATCCCGAAGATGGAGGTGGTACATAATTCAATCCTACTGCAAGCCTTCTATGTCTGACATCAATTGAATGCAGTAAGGACAGAATCTTCATTTCTTTATTGCATAGTATGATGTTACCATCACCGAAGAACTCTCCAACCAGGATAAATTCTTGGTCAAATCCTGAAAATGTTACATAAACAATTCGTTCACTTCCAAGCTGTTTTATTTCTGTTATCTTACTGCGTAAAAGATCATTTCTTAATCGTTTTACCAGCCGATTCTCTTCCATTTGATTTATCTTTATTCCAGTTATCCACAAACCAAAAGTAGAGAACATGACAAGCAAATCTGGTTTTTCTGCATGATGTAGCTTGAAAAGAAGACTGCTGCGACTTATGCCATAAATATTGCTCACATAATAGTCCTTTACCTGTCTGTCCATCTCCGTAATTAGATAACGTAATTCTATACCTGCGAGTGTCATGATACCTAACTCTTCTGGCCATTGATTTACCTTTACTATTGTAACCAAACATTTTAAACGGGATTAATCCGAGTGATTTTGAAAATTTAGTTGGTAAGACATCCAAAGAAAAAAGAAGACGAGAAATCTAATGGTGGTGATACTGCGAAGGATAATCCAGTAGAGTCACTGCCTAGTCCAACTGACGAGTCAAGGAGAAAGAGCGGACTGGATAAATTATTCTGGTTACGAGTAGGTCTGGGAGTTCTTGCAGGATCACTTTCTGCACTAATTGGTAGTCAATCAATTGAATCATCTAGAATGGTATTGGGCTTTGGAATAATGATAATACTGTTCATTGTTTCATATGTCATAGCAAAATCAATGAGAATTCCTATTATTCCAGCAGACAAGAAAAAACTCATTACAACAGGGATTGGAAGCTATTTTCTGATGTTTATCTTTTGTTGGATACTAGTAAACACGCTAATTCATCCAGATGTAGGAATTCTAACAGTCAGGTAGTTCTAAATATTAAACTAGTTTTCAGTAAATTAATGTGGCAACATAAAACCCCGGGAATTCCAGATGAATTATTTGAAAGGGTAGTTGATGTACCGATTACAAAAGAGGAAGTTCGTGTTATCCAAATAAGCAAGGCAAGACTCTCATCTGGACAGACAGTATATGACATTGGGTGTGGCAGTGGATCAATATCAATAGAAGCTGCACATCAAGTAGGATCTGCTGGAAAAGTTTTTTCAATAGATATTGATCCAAACGCAGTAGAGCTTACAAAGAAAAACTTGGAAAAATTCCAAATTTCTAATGTGTCTGTCATTTTGGGAAATGCAATGCAAAAAATTAGTGAGCTACCAATAGCTGATGCAATATTCATTGGTGGTACGGGTGGGGAGACTGCTGAGATAATAAAACTATGTGAATCAAAACTAAAACAAGGGGGCAGAATAGTGATAGGAACAATTCTTGTTGAAACACTATATTCTGTGCTAAATACCATTGAAAAACTATCATTTTCATCAGTTGATATAATTCAGATAACTATATCCAAGAGCAAAAAAACTTCTACAGGTACCATGTTTCTTGCAAGAAATCCTGTAACCATAATATCCGCAAGCAAAATCTAGATTTCTGCGAAATGTTTCATAATAGGCACGAAATGAAAACGTTATGCAACATTTTTTAGATTTTTTATTTTGTAGTACGTCCTTTTGCATAAAAGATACGGGTCTGTCATAAAGTTCTAAAACGGTAAAATAAGAATTACGTGAACCTAAGTTACAAAATGTTAATCATTTTACTTGGAATTTGTTTTGGCAGTTTAGGTTTTGCAACTATAGTTTCAAGTCTTGAAAATATGATGCTTCCTCCCAATGGTAATAATATGGTGTGCAATTTGTTTTTTCTTCGGGCTTTGCGTAATTTGTTGTGTCATAATGATCATGCATCCAGCGTGATCAATTAAAAATATTTTTCCAAATCTACATCACTTTTTTAAACCATGTTAGTACCGTATAAGTAAGAATATGAAAACCAAACTATCAAATCTAAATATTGTAATGATGGGTCTCCTAACCATGTTTGTTTTCACAACAATCCAGTTTGGTAATGCTTTTGCAGAGGTAAAGACCGATTCAAATTACCAACTAAAGCTGAAAGGACATACTGATTCAGAGGATATCAAAGATTATGAGTTGAATCTTCACTTGTCTACAAAATATCTTGACGAGAAAACCGTTCTAATTGATGTCCTTGACGGCATATTTACTTTCTCTGGCACCCTATATGCAGAATCGGGAGAATGGGAGGGAGTGTACATCCCAGAGAAAGAAACCATCATGGTGAGCGGAAATGCCGAAGATGGAGGCAGTAGTACATTACACATAGAACTTGCGGGACTACTAGTCAACAATACACAACATGGGGCATACTTCAAAATACTTGGTAGCATAACAAATGGAAGCAGTTCATTGCATTTTGAGGGAGTAACAGAGGTAAAGAACACTCATTTTCTTACCACTAGTGAAATCATCCAGATGCCACACGTGTTAACAATGCAACACCCACAACTAGTAAAGGTTGGAATCATAAAGAAATATCCTCCGATCACTTTGTTGGTAAAAGAATTTGACAGGGTGCATATCCAGTATACCTACAGCGACACGGCAAAAGTGTATTACAAACATGCCAATCCATTCTATAATTTTAACCTGCATGGAGGCGAAGTAAAGGATGCCAACATTACTGCTACAATTTTCAATGATCACAACAAGACCATAATATCTTTCACTGGTAAGACCAACCAATTCGGGTATTATTCAGACGGTTTTAGAATTCCAGATAATGCAGATATTGGCAAGTATACCGCCTTTGTAGTGGCGGAAAAAAACGGGCGCACTGACAGCAAGGTGCTGAATTTCTATGTACTTCCTCCTGTTGAAAACTCGGGAGAATATTACGAGTCTTCCAGTATTGACAACGACAATGCACAGGGGAAAGGTAACCACGACAATGCACAGGGGAAAGGTAACCACGGCAGAGGTCATTAATAGATATTAAAAGAACAATTATGTCAAATATCAACAAATTTGTATTAAACTAGAAACGCATGATCATCTTTTGAGAAAAGTACCCTTCATAACAAGAAAATCATGGTACGAATTCTTTGCTTTTAGATATGCTCTCAAAAAGACACCTCTCCGAGCAATGGGTCACATTGGCATCATCCAGTTCCTTTCCACACATCTCACATTTCTTCTTCAAGTGGTATTAGTATTCTAAATCATTTATAAAAAATAATTGTACAAAAGTGTACGAATACAAATTCATGTATACAAAATTGTGTATTGAAAAGTTTTCCTTATATGTAATTTGTAACATGTTTTGATGCAGATTAGGCACAAAATCCCAAAAATATGATTTTCTAGACTTTAATTAGGTACGACTTTGATCTCAATTAATGTTTGATCTTGTCTGTGTCGGCTGCGGTCCTGGCGATCCAGAGCTTTTAACAGTAAAGGCAGTCAAGGCGATACAAAACGCTGAGGTTATAGTATGTCCTACCTCTAAAGAGGGCAAACCCAGTATCGTTTATTCCATAATTGAATCGTTAGTAGACAAGTCCAAGAAACCAGAAGTTGTTAACTTGGTTTTTCCAATGGTTAAAGAAAAAGATACTCTGGAAAACAGTTGGTCACAAAATACCCAAGTCATTGCAGAAAAGGTTCTTTCTGGTAAAAAAGTGGTCTATCTTACAGTAGGTGATCCGTATCTCTACAGCACATGGATTTACATTGATAGGGAATTACATACAAAATATCCGGAGATAAAAATAAGCGTCATACCTGGAATTGTATCCATGTTTACCTTTGCATCCAAGGTGGGAATCAGTCTTGCTGAAGGTGCCGAAACCATGGCAGTTATTCCCTCTTGTTATGATCTATCAAGGGTCAAAGAGACTGCAAAGAATTGTGATACCATGATATTTCTAAAAGATGGAAGATATTTTGATCAGGTTATATCATTACTTCGAGAAGCTGGATTTCCAGACAGTTCGATTTTTGCAATTGGCCAAGATATAGGAACTGATCAAGAAATAATCAAAAAGTTAACTCTGGGTCAAGTTACTAAAGATACAATGACTACAAAATACTTTTCAATAATGGTGGTAAAACGTGCGTAAAGTATACTTTGTTGGCTGCGGTCCTGGTGACCCTGAACTAATAACGGTAAAAGCAAAAAAACTGATCCAAAAGGCTGACGTTGTAGTATATTCTGGTTCGCTCATCCCACAAGAAATAATCAAGATGTGCAAAAAATCACAACTCCATGATGCTGCAAAACTAGTAAGAGAAGATATTTTTAAAATTCTAAAAGAAAATACACTAAAAGGAAAACTCGTTGTTAGGTTACATGATGGGGATCCTAGCATATACGGCGCAATAAGGGAGCAGACAGACAATCTTAAAAAAGAAGGAATAGACTATGAGGTAGTACCTGGAATTACATCATTTCTAGCGTCTGCTGCTGCACTTGGATGTGAGCTCACACTACCAGGCGTTACACAAACCATCATTGTAACAAGGGCAGAGTCAAGGACCAAGGTGCCAAAACGAGAACAAATATCCGAACTTGCAAAACACAAGGCAACTCTAATTTTTTATCTCAGCATTCATCTCCTACCAAAAATTGTACAAGAGACAATCAAGGGAGGATACTCGAAATCAACACCTGTTGGGGTGGTTTACAGGGCAAGCTGGAGTGATGAGAAAATAATCATTGGGACTTTAGAAGACATTGCAAAAAAAATACGCGATGAAAAAATAACAAGGACAGCTATTATAATAATCGGAGATGTTGTAAATCCAAAATCATATGAATATTCAAAATTATAT
>JARCRW010000071.1 GCA_029850515.1 Nitrosotalea sp.
CAATAAGATTAAGTGAAAATTAATATAAATTTAGACATAATTTCAAAAAAGATCCAATAACAAAAGAGTCCATAACTTGAAAATTTCGTAAATTAAGAGATTTTATGAATTTTTTACAATTAGAAGAAATATTAATGATAACATCAAAACAAAATTCAAAAATTGAAAATAAAAGAGAGGACGAAGAAGAAGAAACATACTGGAAAAATAATTGCTTTAATCATAATAGCTGGCATAGCTACAGCAGTAGCATATTCATATTATCAACAAAAAGAATCAGAGGCACGTCAATGGCATTGGGTTGCATCTGGTCCATTTTCAATCAATAAGAATCAATACAAACTTGGAGAAAATATTTTCATGATAGTAAACGGTTTGCAACCAACCGATGTGGGAGAAATTGATATCGTAGATCCAAAGGGAGGTGTTTTTAGCAAGATACCATTTAATGGAACAATGAAGTCTAGTTTTAAACAGTTTTTCAAACCAGTTACTGAAAGGAGTCTAGCATTATGCAATGCCACAGATCTTGTGGGCAATTGGAATATAGTATTCAAAGGAGTTTCCTACAAATCGATACCATTTAAAATCATAAATGAATACATTCCAGGAGAAGAAAGTGGTTCTGGTATGGCACCAGTGCCGAAAGGGCTGGATCCATGCTAGAGTTATTTTTCTAAAACATTGTGAAAACACACTCTATCTCCAGTGTGACATGCAGGTCCGCTTGGCTCCACTAGATATACAATTGCATCCGAATCGCAATCCACCAAGATTTCTTTGACTTTTTGTACATTGCCTGATTCCTCACCTTTCATCCATAGCTTGTTTCTCGATCTGCTCCAAAACCACGAGTTACCAGTTTTTTGTGTGAGTTCAAGAGATTCTTTATTTGCATATGCAAGTGTTAGGACTTCCTTAGAGTTCACATCTTGAACAATTACGGGTACAAGACCATCACTTTTTGCAAAGTCAATATCATTTATCTTCTTATTCATCATAACACCATTGCTTGAGCCCTATTTTTCTGTTATAGTCTAACAGGGACCCCATTTTCCTTGAGATATTCTTTTACCCTATCTACAGAGTGAGTCTTGTAATGAAATATCGATGCAGCCAGAGCAGCATCTACGTTGGTTTGTAGAAAGACATCAAGCATGTGTTTTGGTTTGCCACATCCTCCTGATGCCACAACTGGTATGTTTACAGCATTAACTATTTCTTTGATGAGTTGTATGTCATAGCCCTCCTTTGTTCCATCCATATCTATACTTGTTAACAAAATCTCACCTGCACCACGTCTTTCTACCTCTTTTGCCCAATCTATGGCATCAAGGTTAGTGGGAGTTTTTCCACCATAAATGTAGACTTCGAACCAAAACTTTTTGGAATCAGATGTAAAGATGTGTCGATCTCCCTTTATCTCATAATTGCGTTTTACATCCATCGCTATCACTACACATTGTTTACCAAAAATTTCCATCAATTTTGTTATGATTTCTGGATTTTTCACTGCACCTGTGTTAATGGCAACTTTGTCAGCCCCACTGAGAAGAATATCCCTTGCATCCTGCAAGTTCTTTACGCCACCACCTACAGTAAATGGAATATCAATTACTTGAGCTACTTTTTGTACAAGACTTTTGATTGTTTCTCGTTGCTGTTCAGAAGCTGTTATATCAAGAAAGACTAGTTCGTCGGCTCCCTCTTGACTATATTTTTCTGCAAGTAAAACAGGATCGCCTGCATCTTTTATCGATTTAAAATGCATTCCCTTTACCACTCTGCCATTATCAACATCAAGACAAGGTATTACCCTCTTGGTTAAAGTCATGCTAGCGTCTTAACCTCTTCTACGGATATCCTTCCATCATATAATGCCTTACCAAGAATTACACCGGCAGCGCCACATTTTTTTACATTTACAATATCTTGCAAGTTAGATATTCCTCCGCTTGCAATTATACTTGTGTTTTTTATACTGCATGATTTTTGTAGAGAGTCAAGATCTGGACCATGTAATGTTCCATCTCGTTCCACCGTAGTTATGAGAAATTGAGAATATCCAAGTCTCACAAAATTTTCAATTCCCGGGATAAGTTCTATTCCAGTACTTTCTTTCCAACCATTAATCACGATTTTGCCTCCCATTTGATCTGCGGATATCACAATTCTTTCTTTTCCAAATTTCTTTGAAACTTCTTCTAAGATCTCTTTATTTTTAAAAGCAATGGTTCCAAGAACCACTTTGGAAGAAAATTGTAATGCATTTTCTATCATTTCCTTTGTGCGTAGGCCTCCGGCAGTTTCAACAGGTATAGAAACTGATTGGGTAATTTTTTCAATTGTTTGTAGATTTGAACCTGTTCCAAGGGTAGCATCCAAATCTACCACATGAAGCATATCTGCACCAGCTTTTTCCCATTTTTTTGCCATTCCAATAGGATCAGAACTGTATACAGTCTTGTTTTCCGGGTCTCCCTTTACTAGGCGCACTACTTTGTTATCCATGATATCAATGGCAGGAATTACCTTCACTTTTTACACACTCGTAAAAAGTTCTTGATCATGATAGAGCCAACTTTGCTCGATTTCTCAGGATGAAATTGTGTTCCAAACAATGTTTGATTTTCAATTACAGCAGGAACATTTATCCCATAATCAGAATCTGCCATGATAATTTCTTCATTTTTTGGTTTTACTCTATAAGAGTGAACAAAGTAAACCCATGAGCCTTCCTTTACTCCATCTAGTAGTACACTTGGTTTTTTTATTTGAAGATTATTCCAACCCATATGCGGAATCTTGAATTTGTTTGGAAGGAGTATTACTTCACCATCTAAAATTCCCAGCCCTCCAAGCTTTCCTTCCTCACTTTTCTCAAAAAACATTTCCATACCCAAACAAATACCCAATATAGGAATCTGATTCTTTACCAAGTTCTGAAATGCAACTTTTGAAGTATTAAGACTCTTTATTGCAGGATCAAAGTTTCCTACACCAGGCAAAAGTAATCCAGAATAATTCTTTATTTTTTCAAGATTAGTTATGATGTCTACCTGTGCTTCATTTTTTTCTAGTGAGGATTTCAGACTGAATATGTTTCCTGCTCCATAATCAAATATTGCTACCTTGACCACTACATAGCACCCTTTGTACTTGGTATTCCTTTTTGCTTGTTGTCATAGCCTGCAGCTGTTCTCCAAGCTACTGCAAATGCCTTTATTGCAGCTTCAATCTTGTGGTGGTCATTGTCTCCATATTTTACGGATACGTGCATACATATGTTTAGATTCTGAGCTAGTGATCGGAAAAAGTGTTCCAAGTCCTCTTTTGAGATTCCTTCTATTTGATTTCTCTTGATAGACAAGTCGATCCTTTGATATTGTCTTTTGATAAGATCTAAAGATGCATCTGCAAGAGACTCATCCATCGGTACTGAAGCATAGCCAAATCTTACAATTCCTGTTCTGTCACCCAGAGATGTATCCATTGCATTTCCAAGAGCTATGGCGGTATCCTCGATCAGGTGATGATCTATCCCATCCATGGATTTTGCACTCAGTTTCAGATCAAGCATTGCATGCTTTGACAATGATATAATTAGGTGATCAAGAAATGGTAAACCCGTCTTAATAGAGATCATCCCAGTTCCATCTAGATTTACCTCAACTAGTACCTCGGTTTCCTTAGTTTTCCTATTGATGTGTGCTTTTCTAGATTTCATTAAAATCCCCGAGTAGAGAAGTGGTTTATGCCTAGACTAGATTTAATGTCTTCGGAATTAGATCTATTGATTTAACTATAATGTCAGCATTATTGTTCTCAAATAGAGATTTTTTTGCTTCAGGGTCCTTGCTAGTACCATATACACCACAAAATATTGTAGACATCCCAGATTCATCAACCTGGCGTGCCATGATATAGTCTTCCATAGAGTCACCCACATATAGCGAAGCACTTGCATTCATACCCCTTATTGTGGACATGAGAGACTGAGGGTTTGGTTTTGCCATTTCACGCGGTTCATCCTCAAGGAATTTTGAATTATTCAGATCAAATTCTTTGAATAAATCTTTGAGAGAGTGTTTTGCAGACAAACTGCCCCTACCTGTTACAATAGCAATTTTCTTGTCAAATCTCTGATGCAGTTTTGCAATAAGATCTTCATTTAAAAGCACAACATCATTTTCGATCAATCCAAGACCATGGAAAAATTGTGGTTTTCTCTTGTATAGCTGTTCATATAATTCAGAGCCATAAAACATTTCATCAAATATGGAAGAGAGTGGATTTTGAAATTTTTTACCCGGATATGCTAGTTTTTGCCTAATATCAGAAACATCAACATTTATGGCATCCAAATATCTTTCAACAGATCTTATTCCAGTTTGATCTGCATTTTCAATTACTTGTAGAATGAAATCAGAGAAGAGAGTATTTCTTTTTTTTGCTGCAACGATGCCAAGTATTAACGCATATGTCACATCAATTTCATCATTAAAGCCTCCACTGTTCTTGAAGCCTTCTATCATTTTTGTTGTTACCAACCCAGGTTCGTTTATCTGTGTCATTTCTTTAGTAATAAAATCTACAGTTTTTTTTATAGCCAAATCATACGAGTTTGATACATCTATGAGAACTCCATCGCAATCAAATATTATAGAGTCTAGATTTTTCATCTTCTCAATCTTTGTAGAATCTATTACGATTCCTTCTCCCATTTCTTTCAAAATCAATTCAGTAAATCCCGTATGGCAGTAAGGAATTTAGAATTCATATCTTGTGAACCTACTGTAACTCGCAGACAGCCCTCATGCGTTCCAATCTTGCCAATATTCTTAATTGCTATTCCTTGCTCAATCAATGCTTTATAGATTCGTTGACTAGAACCACCAGCTGCAAAGAGAACAAAATTTGCTTTTGAATCAAACACATCAAATATCTTCATCTGTCGCAGATTGGAAATAATTCGTGAACGTTCCTTCTTGACAAGATTTGCGATGTCTTCAAAATATTTTGATTGTTGTAAGGCCATTATACCAACCTCTATTGCTATGACATTCAACGGGTAGGGGTATTGAATCACTCTTGTGAATGTATCAATTATCTTTGAATTGGCTACAAAATATCCAATTCTGAGCCCTGCCAATCCAAATGATTTGGACAGGGTCCTGAGTACAATGAGATTATTGATTTTCTTCGTCATTTCTATAATAGAATAATCAGAAAATTCTACATATGCCTCATCCATGATTACAAGACCCTTGAATTCGTGAATCAATCTTTCAAGATCTCGTTTCTCAAACTGGAATCCAGTGGGATTATTTGGTGTGTCAAGATAGAGAATATTAGCTTTTTTAGAGTGTGACAAGAATTTTTCCAGATCAAGGGTCATATTTTTGTCAAATGGAATTTTTATTGTTGGAATAGAATACAATTTACATCGTTCTTCAAAGAATCCAAAAGTTGGATCCGATGTCAGAATTTTAGTATTCTTAGAGGCGAAATTACTCAGAAAAAGATCAATTATTTGATCAGAACCATTTCCAACGCCAATCATCTCTTTTGGTATTCCCGTGTATTTTGCAATATTCTGAGCTAGTCTCTCTGTTCCCCCTAGAGGATATTCCCGTACATCCATGTTTTCTTTGACTTCATTTATCATTTTTTCAAGGAATTCTTGAGATACAGCATAATTTTCGTTCGAGTCAAGTTTTATCACATTAGAGTGTTTTTCAGGCTTTTTGTAACCTGTAAGATTGGAATATTTTTTCAATTCCTTCTCAAACCAATCTTTTCTCACGACAATCTACCCTTTACTGCTTCATAGTGATTTGGTAAGCCTTCAGCTTCGGTTAGGGCTTTCATATATTTTGAAATTTTCTTCAAGGCAGATTCTGAGGATTCTATTTGGGTTTGTATCTTCATGTAATCCAACACACCCAATGAGCCTCGGGTTCTTCCAAATCTGTTGGTTGGAAGTATGTGATTGGATCCTAGTAGATAATCACTGGCTGATGATGGTGTATTCTTTCCCACTAATGTAAGTCCTGCAGATTTAATCTTCTTTGCTACTTGCTGTGGTTTTTTTGTGATTATTTCAAGGTGTTCAGGTGCAAGCCTGTTTGCAAAATCTACCATTTGTGATTCAGTATTACAAATAGCAATAAATCCATTTTTTTGTAGGCTTTCTTTTACAATAGAGGATCTCTTGATTGTTTTGATTTTTTTCTGCAATAATTCAAGTACCATATTTTTTAATTTTGAGGAATTTGTAATTAGGCAACACATTGTATCAGGACTGTGCTCTGCCTGAGAGATCAAATCAAGTGCAACAAGTTCAGCATCTGCTGTAGAATCTGCAAGTATGGCAAGCTCTGTAGGACCTGCAATCATATCAATTGAAACAACTTCGCTGAGCAATGATTTTGCAAGGGTAACAAATGCACCCCCTGGACCCACTATCTTATCTACCGGAGGTATTGACTCGGTACCATATGCCAAAGCTGCAATAGCCTGTGCACCGCCTATTCTATAGAATGCGTCTACACCACAAATATCGCCAGCTACTAGCGTCAATGGATCTATCTTCCCTTTTTCGTTAGATGGGGATACCGCTATTATTTTCTTGACACCGGCAACCTTTGCTGGAACAACAGACATGACGATAGTGCTAGGATATCTTGCTTTTCCTCCAGGAATGTAGCAGCCCACAGTATCAATTGGTAAAAATATTTTTTTTATTATAATTCCGTCAATTGTTATAGATACATCTTGTAGTTTTTTTCGTATCGCGTTTTCAGATTTTTCTAATCGCGCCTTTGCAATTCTTATTCCAGCAATCTGTTCTTTTGTGACCTGTGAGTATGCTGACTTGATCTCTTGTTGTGTAATTTTTAAAGAGTGAATTTTTACCCCAGTGAATTTTGTTTCGTATTCCTTGAGAGCCTCGTCTTTTCGCTTTTGTACACCAGATATGATGGATAAGACTTGTTGTCTTATTTTGTTATTTGTTTTTGGTCTCACAGATTCTATAATAGAACCCATATTTTTGACATCTATGATTCGCATCAACTTTCCTCATCGCGTTTTATCTCCTCAAGTGCAAGTATCTGTTTTGGTTCATGTACTACTAGACCTTGAGCGATTTTTCGTAATTTTGGAATCATTTTATGGAATTCAGATTTTGGAATTACAGTATTGATACCATACCATCCTTTTTCACTCAGAGGGCTTATTGTAGGACGTTTGAGAGAAGGAAGGTCATGCAGTAATTTGTCAAGGTGTTCTTCTTTTACGTTTAAGAATAGGTGGAGATGTTTTTTTCCTTCTACTGCACCTCTTAACATAGTTACTATATCATAGATTTTTTCTCGTTTTGACTTGTCTTTGAGCGATATTTTATTTGCTATTAGTACTGCAGATGACTCCATCACAGTTTCAATTATCTTGAGTTGATTTTGTGTCAGAGTAGTACCAGTCTCCGTTACATCAATTATAGCATCAACATCTTCCGGAGGTTTTGCTTCGGTAGCACCAAAAGATAAGAAGATCTGGACATTCTTGTTAGAACCCTGACTTAACCAAGGAGTTACAATGATTGGTTGTTTTGAACCGTAAAGTTTCTTGTAGTTTTTACACTGCATGATAAATTTGGCTGTTGTATTTAGATACTCAGAAGAGATCCGCAATATTTTTTTCTTCTTTGCATAAGACAGTATCATATCATCTAGTGATTTGAAATTATAAGAGTCAGGTATTGCAATTACAAGTTTTATCTTACCATATTCTAAATCAAGAAGTATTTCTACATCAGAATTTGTTTCCTTGACCCAATCTCTTCCGGTTATACCTACATCATACAGACCTGCAAATACCAGATTTGGAATTTCTTGAGGTCGTAGCATCTTGACCGCAATTTGTGGATCATCCAATATCACACGATAGGTTCTATCTCTTCTAACTACACGTGTCCATGATCTTTCAAGTATCTTAAAAGTCGCTTCTTCTATACTGCCTTTTGGAACAGCAAATTTTACTATAGTCAATGTAGTCCTAACAAACTTCTTTGGATATATATTTAGTCGCCTAGAGATTCTCTAGAATCTCCTTTGCCCTAGTTACGGAGATATTTCCTTCTCTAGTCATTTGTGCTATTACATGAGATATCTTTTCGGGTGGAACGCCAGCACTTGTGGCTATGTTTTGTGCATGTAATTTCATGTGTCCTTTTTGAATCCCCTCTGAAGATAATGCTCGTATAGCGCTAAGGTTTTGTGCAAGGCCCGCAGCTCCTATAATACAAGATAACTCGCGGGCTGATTTTACGCCTAGAATTTTTACACAGGTCTTTATCATAGGATGAATGTTTATGATTCCACCAACTATTCCTACTGACATTGGTACTTCAATTTCCCCAACTAGATTTCCATCTTTGTTCTTTTTCCATTTTGTAAGTGAGGTGTATTTACCATGTCTTGATGCGTATGCATGTGCTGCAGCTTCTATTGCTCTTGTATCTTGTCCAGTAGAATTCGCAACTGCTATTATTCCATTCATTATTCCCTTATTGTGTGTAACAGCCCTGTAAGGATCATTTGCAGCAAACTCATAAGCCCAAATTATGTTATTTACAATGTCTTCTCCACCTAATTCTTCTTTGTCAAATATAGCATTACCCTTCACCAGTCTTTTTGTTGAATAATTGGACAGTATTTTCAGGATTACTCTTCCCCCAGTTATTTTCTCAATTAGTGATGCAACCGCTTCACACATTGTATTAGTTACATTAGCACCCATTGCATCACCTACATCTATTAGGATTTCAACTACAAGCATAGGACCTGACTCTGTTATAACTTCTTTACATGAAATTGTTTTGGCTCCTTTTCCCATTTTTGAGAGAGTTTTACTTTTAGAGTTTGCAAGAATAATAATCTCTTCAGATTTTTCCATTATTTTCGAGGCGCCAAATTTTACATCAACTTCAACAACCTGAATTTGACCAATACTGTACGAGTTATCAGCTTCCATTGTAAAGCCTCCATGTTTTCTTGCAATCTTGGCTGCTTTTGATGCTGCCGCAATAACTGATGGTTCTTCGATTACCATTGGAATGAGATAGTCCTTTCCATTTATTTTGAAATTTGTTGCTATTCCAAGTGGATATGACATAGTTCCAATTGCGTTTTCAACCATGTTGTTGGCTTGATCAAAGCTAATACCTCCTTCGCTCTTCAGAATCTGGATGTCTTCTTTTGAAAGATCAGAGAATGATTTCAGTATTTTTAGTCTTTCGTCCCTTGTCTTTTCATGAAATTTTGGAATTGTTGAATCAGTCAATTTACTTAACAATCCTCAACAGTTTATCGTCTTTGCTGTCTGGAAATCCTTGTCCATCTGTATTTCCTGTAAGTATGTACAGATAGTTATCAGGTCCTACTCCAACCTCACGAATTCTTCCTAGTCCATCTAATATGATCTTTTGTGATGTGACATTACCGTTAGAAATAGGAAGCTGATACAAGGCATTGCCGCGAAGAGTAGCTAATATGAGGCTATTTTTGAAATCAAGATTTCCTGAACCATAGTATGCAATTCCTGCAGGTTCTATGCCGATATCATAACATTTGAGAGCAGGTTGGTACTCCTTTGATCCAGAGCATTCTTGGTTTGGCCAGCCATAGTTTTTGTCTTTCTCGATAAGGTTTATTTCATCATTTTTTGTTGGTCCTTCTTCGGTCTCGTAAAGATTTCCTTGATCATCCCACGCAAGTCCCTGTGGGTTTCTGTGACCAAGTGAATAAACGGGTGAATTTGGATCAGGATTATCACTCGGGATAGAGCCATCATCATTTAATCTTAATATTTTTCCAGCAAGCGAGGTTATATCTTGGGCAGCATTTTGATCAGTTGCATCACCTGTACCTATGTAGAGTTTTTTGTCAGGGCCAAATTTGATTACGCCACCATCATCAAATTCCGCACCGGGAATTTTATCAAGTATCACCTTTGCATCTACTATTTTGTCATTAGATTCTGTAATTCGTAGTACTTTATTCCATAGCTTGTCTCCCTCTTTGTATGTATAGTAAACATACAAGAAATGGTTTTGTGCAAAATCTGGATGTGTTGTTACTCCGAGAAGACCTGCATCCGAAATGTCAGCAACCCGGAAATCAGCTACAGATTCGTTCACAAGTATGCCATGGTCTACAACTCTTAGCCTTCCGACTTTTTCAGTAAAAAAGATTTTCCCATCGCCAAATGTTAATGCCCATGGATTTTGTAGATTTGTTGCAACAATTTGCACTGCATCATTTCCTGAAGAACTAGTATTTGGTTTTGGAATTACAATGGAACCTGATGGTGAAGTAATAATCAAGATGGAAGCTGCAACTGCCGCAACTATTGCCAATATTCTAGTTTTTTTATCCACGGTACAAAGACTTTAGAAATCCTATTAATTATTTCTAAATTCTTTTAAAGAGTATATATCACCCTTGAGGCTTTTCTTCACTTAGCGGGGTGGGGAAGTCAGACTAAGGGGCTAAGTCATCCCGGCGGGCTCATAATCAATACTGATGAGATACCCGCAAGTCAGTAGTTCAAATCTACTCCCCGCTATCTTCAAGACAACTTTAATTTGCTTTAGTGAACCATCTTTTAGAATTATGAAATTCCATATTGGTGTTAATTTTACCAGTTCTCTGCATGGGACGCGTAAGATGTCTATGTGCAGACACCACAGGTAGATAGAATTGTTTGTGGATTTGCCTTGGTATTTCTTGCCTTATTTTAGACGAACCAGTATTTCCACATTTTGAGCATTTGTATCCCTGATTTTTTCCCTTTGATTTCATACGCTTGTTGCATTTCATACAAATTGGATTTGTCATAATCATATGTTTTTGAAGGTCAAGTACCTCAAGAAATTCTACATTAAGAACTTGTTTATGTTTTTTTGATGATTTTCTTATGCCTCCGCCAATTTTTATCAGGTCTCCATCCATCAGCTTTTCTGCAACAATAGTAAGTCGGGTTGGTTTGTACACCGCGCATTTTACTGCGATTTCATTCTTAGATATGGAGAAAAACACATGTCCACCAGGAACTGTTTTAGGTTTTCCAGATACCTTTCCAATTACATAACCAGAAGAAAATGGTTTTAGATTTTTTACATCAAGTTCATTTTGCAGATGATCACCCGTACCTTGGTTTGAGCGGAACACCATATAACCACAGAATTTTTCTTTCGATTTTATAAGAGATGCACCTTTTATTACAGCATCAGGATCTTCTCCACGTACACCAAATAGCACTGGATCAGGACCATGTGGTGCAATCAGGATTCTATTCTTTGATTCATCAAAACTGTTGAATGTTTTAGGAAATGTTATTTGTTGCATTTTTTGTACACTATCTTTGAGAATTTCTCTTTTTTTACCTAGATTTATTTTATTTCTGTATGAGATTAATTCAAAAGTATGATCTCTGAAATCATATCCTATTGCGCCTATTGCGCCTATCAGTCCCTGACCATTACCAAGATGATATGTTTCAAGTCCATTGTCTTGTATGAATTTTTTTACTTCTTTTCTGCTCACTAGACGATACAATGCCATCTTTCCAAATTTAGCAAAATCTTCTGGAATATTTTTGTGTTCATAAAAAACCAGTCCTGGGTTTGCACCATCTTCTACAGCAGAATACTTTTGAATATACTTGACGACATTTTTTTTAATCAACTGAGGTCTTGTAGTCTCGAGTTTTAATGCAACAGCACCATTTCCCCTAGTTTTCCATGGTACGTTTGGATTGAATCGAATTAAATATGGATAATCAAGAAACTTGACTTTTTCTTTTTTCAGATATTCTACCACTTTGTAAGCAAGAAAAGTGGTGCACATTCCTTTTCTGGAATCAGTGTCATCAAAGCCAATATGAAGAATAGATGTTTCTTTCATTCGATTACAGTCATAGTAAGAGTTGCACGCACATTTTTGAGTTGCCTTATGTTGTTTGAGATAGTTTTCTTTAGGGTTTCATTGTCTGGCGCTTCTACCTTTACCACCAGATCGTACGCGCCATACAGGACATAGGTATATTTCACACTTTCCATATTTTTTAGCTGGTTTAGCAGTTCATTTTCTGCTCCCAATTCTGCATTTATGAGTACAAAGGCAATTGGCATTAGTTTGGTCTTTAAAATGTGTGATATTAAATATTGTGGCCGGTTCGTTTGATTTAAATTAAAAAAACAATTGTCAATAGAGATTGATAGTAATAGACGAGAAAAAGATTTTTGAGGAGATAGAAAAAAGAAAACCTGTTTCAGTGGCGTTAAACGGGCCTGATGGAATAATACCAAAGATCCAGGAGACAGCTTCAAGAATAATGGCGAGGTCAGGAATTCCGGCATACGTACTGGCAGACAGTTGTTTTGGAACCTGTGATCTTAACTCAAATGGTGCCAAAGTATTGGGGGCAGAGATTCTGTTTCATATAGGACATACCATCAACTCAACGAGTTTTGGCGACAACATAATTCTCATAGATGCCTTTGATGACATGTCATTTGAAAACATTGCAAGAAAATGTGCAACAGAGATGAAGGAAAAAACAGTCTCTCTTGTTACAGATAGTCAACACCTCCATGAAATTGATAAGGTGAAGAAGATATTTGAAGAAAATGGGATTACAGTAAAAATTGGAAAAGGTAAGGGGCAACTAAATGACGGACAGGTGTTTGGATGTGAGTTTTATCCAGTTGCTGAGACCAAGAATGTGGTTGAGGCAAATGTGTTTCTGGGACAGAGTAATTTTCATGCAGCAGGAGTTGCCTTGTCTACCAACCTACCAACATATGTGCTTGATCCATACTTCAATGAAGTCAGGGAGGTTACAGAATTTGCAAGAAAATTGCAGAGAAAAGCAATATTGACAGTTTACAAGGCTGCAGAAGCAGAAACATTTGGAATAATTATCGGATTGAAAGAAGGCCAATTTTCAAAAGTTACTGCACTCAAGTTCAAAAAGGAGTTGGAAAACATTGGAAAGAAAGTCCAACTCTTTGCCATAACAGATATTTCAGATGACAAATTACGCAACCTCAAGGGAATTGATGCCTTTATCCAGGTTGCATGTCCAAGAATATCAACCGACAATCATTTTCACAAGCCGGTCTTGTCTACTCCTCAGGCAAATGCTTTACTGAAGATATTAAGAAAAGAGAACATGGAAGGATTCTTGGAAATCCCGCACTGGCTATAAACAATTATAATCATCAAATTGCAAATCAAGGCATTGTCTCAGAAACCAACCCTTCCAGGGGATAAAATTGCAATAATTGAAGAATTTGAGATGGGTAACAATACCTTCGATGATGGTCAGTCAATAAGATCATTAGTAATAGGTACCCCAGAATTTGATAAGGTAAACCGCATAGCAAAAATCAATGAGATGCGAAAACCATCAGTTGCTAAAACAAACGATGTGATAACAGGAAATATTTCAGCATTGATGAATAACATGTTTGCCATAAACATTTTGTACATAAATGGAAAACCTACACATTCAGGTCTAGAATGCATCTGTCAAGCAAAAGGAGCAAAGAAGAGAATTCTTGTAAGAGTGGGTGACATAGTATCTGCAAAAATAATCAATCTCCTCAATGGTGTTGTACATGCAACAATTAGTGAACCTGAACTTGGAGTTTTATTTACCCAGTGTAACAAATGTGGAGGTAAAGTTGTTTCAATGGGCAGTAACATAAAGTGCGTAGATTGTGGATACATAGAAGAGAGAAAGCTGTCAACCAGATTTGGAAACAGCGATTTTATAAAATTCAATTCCAACTAAGAATATGTTAAAAGTAGCATTCCAAGGAGAGCCAGGAGCATACAGTCAAGCTGCTGCAATTAGTTTTTTCAAAGAATCAATAGAGACAATGCCACATCCTACATTTTATGAGGCGTTGGATTCTACAGAAAATGGAAGATCTGATTATACTATACTTCCTGTAGAAAATTCATTGGAGGGGAGCGTGGGTGAAAGCTATGATTTACTACTTACCACCAAGCTTAGTGTTGTAGACGAGACATATCATAGAATATCTCATTGTCTTATTGGTTTACAGAGTTTGGGAAAAATTGACACGGTGTATTCCCACCCACAGGCACTTGGTCAGTGTAGGAAATTCATTCAAGAGAATCACTTGAAGCCTATACCAACTTACGATACTGCTGGTAGTGTAAAGATCCTTCTAGAACTCAACAAGAACAACATTGCCTGCATTGCCAGCAGAAAGGCAGCTGAGATATACAATGTTCCAATAATAAGAGAGGGAATAGAAGACAACCCAAATAACTATACTAGATTTCTCATCTTGGCCAACAAGAAAAAAGAGAGAACATCCAAAGACAAGACATCAATAATTTTTGCAATAAGACACATCCCAGGCGCACTCTATAACATTCTTGAGAAATTCAACACAAGTAACATCAATTTAACAAAGATTGAATCGCGTCCCACAAAAAGTACTCCGTGGGAATACAATTTTTACGTGGATTTTGAGGGCCATCAAGATGATAGAAATATACAAAATACTCTTGAGAAGATAAAGGCAAACACAACATTTCTCAAGATATTAGGTTCCTACCCACGAGCTGAACTAGTCTAGAACCCTTTTGGTTTTCTAATTGAAAACACTGCGCTTATGCCAATTATTAGAATTCCAGATGATATGACTAGTAGGTGTGATGTGAATATTAACGGATTTGTAACCGCTTCTAGTTTTCCAGTTACATGAAGCACTGAACCTCCAGTGTTTGTTATGTTTATGAAATGTTGTCCATTCTCAAGACTGTACCAATCCAAACTTACTTCCTTTTGGAAATCTTTGTCGATTTGCAGACCTGTACTAGGTGTCTTCATATGTATGTGAAATGAATTTCCAGTAACATTAAGAAGTTCATGATAATGTTTTTCTGCATCAAACTGAAAGACATCGTTTTTGCCAACATCTACAACATCAGTGACATCATGTACATTAGTCATAATTGACTGTAACATGAAAAAGGTACCCAGTACAACAGCTATCAGACCTATTCCAATTCCAGCTACAGATTTTTTTGTAAGCATTATGAAAAATTATTCGTGATTATATTTAAAGTAAATCACATCAATTCGACATCATGTGGTTGACTTTCTGCATATCCTGCAGTTGACATTTTTATAAATTCTGCATTTTGTTGCATTTGTGAAATATTATTTGCACCACAATAGCTCAAACCTGAACGAATTCCTCCAGTTAGTTGTTTTATGATATCAGTTACACTTCCCTTGTATGGAACCATTGCCTCAACACCCTCTGCAACATAATCGTTGAGATCTTCTACCATCGAAGCGTTGCTAGTTTCTTTATTTTTTCTTCCAAGAGCTGCATAAAATGATGCCATTCCCCTGTAAATCTTGTATCTCTTGCCATTTTTCATCATAAATGAACCTGGGCTTTCGTCTGTTCCACCCAACAAGCTTCCAACCATTACAGTAGACGCTCCTGCAGCAAGTGCTTTGGTAGCATCACCTGATGTTCTTACACCGCCATCAGATATTATTGGAATATCATATTTTTTACCAACTTGTGCACAGTCCATTACAGCAGTAAGTTGTGGCACTCCAGAACCAGTGATTACTCTAGTGATGCATATGGAACCAGAACCCACTCCTACCTTTACTGCATCCACTCCAGCTTTGATTAGATCTTCTGTTCCTTGAGCAGTAGCCACATTTCCTGCAATCAATTCACAGTTTGGAAATGCTTTTTTTATCAACCGAACTGTATTGAGTGCGTTTTCACTATGACCATGTGCAATGTCTACTACTATAACATCTGCACCTGCATCTAACAATGCTTCAGTTCTTTCCATAAAATCACCTTTTACACCAACTGCTGCACCAACTAGTGGCCTTCCCTTTTTGTCTTTTGATGCTTGTGGATAATTACCAGAATTTATAATGTCTTTACTAGTGATCAAGCCTTTGACATGTCCCCTTTCATCTAAAAGTGGTAATTTTTCAATGCAATTTTTTCTCAGTATGTCCTTGGCTTGAACTATATCTATTCCAAATTGTGCAGTAATAACATCATTTGTCATGACTTCGGTGACCTTTTTACTTTCATCTTTAGGTTCTAACATTACAATATCTCGCCTTGTCAATATTCCAGCTAATTGGCCCTGACTATCTGTCACAAGCAACCCCGAAGCTCCTTTTTCCCTCATGGACTCAATAGCTTCACGCACCGTCTGATCTGGATGTATAGTATATGGATTTTCAATTATTATGCTACCTGAACGTTTAGTCTTGAGCACTTCATTTACCTGTTCGGAGATGGTAAGAAATCTGTGTATGATTCCAATTCCTCCCTCTCTTGCTATTGCCACTGCCATGGCAGATTCAGTGACAGTGTCCATGTTTGCACTAATGATTGGGATGTTAAGAGATATATTTTTGGAAAGTTTTGTTTGTAAATTTGTCTGAGATCTAGTAACTATACCAGATCGTTTGGGAACAAGGAGTACATCGTCAAATGTTAGTCCTTCCCGTATTTCCAACTAAACCTTCTTGATTAGAATGAAAATCTGTTATAAGCCTTTCTTGAAATTTTGTAAGTTTTTTACGATCTGCACAACATTACTTGTAGCCTTGACATTATGAGTCCTTATCAAGTCAGCACCATTTAGAGCTGCAAAAGTTTCTGCTGCAAGAGATCCATAGAGTCGATTTGCAGGATCAGACTCCCCCAACAGTTCTCCTATGAATGATTTTCGTGAAACTGAAATAAGAATCGGATATTCTTGTTTTATATGATTTAGATTTTTCAATATCAGCACATCTCTTTGTAGCCAATCAGAATTTATTTTTGTAAACAATACACCTTGTGCCTTTTTTCTAAAAAAACCAATAGCTGGATCTACTACAATTTTGTTTGTAGGTATTCCGGATTTTAATGCTAGTACAATACTCTGGCCAATCAATCTTCTTGTCTGTGAGACTTGATTTCCTTCAACTGGCGTATTACTAAATGCGCATAAAATAACAGATGGACAGTATTTTTCAAGTACATTAATCATGTTTTTGTCATACTTTAATCCCGAAACATCATTAACTATTTCTGCACCTAATTGAAGAGCAGTTTCCGCTACCTTTGCCCTACAGGTATCAATCGAAATGGGTAATTTGGAGACCTTTTTAATAGCATCTATAGCATTTGAAATTCTTTTTATCTCTTGATTTTCTGACACAAGAGTCTTGAGATAGGGTGCAGTAGACATTCCCCCAACATCAATAAAATTAGCACCTTCCTCTTCCATCAATTTAGCGGTTTTTTCTATGATTTTTTTATCAGTGAATATTGATTTTTTATAAAATGATTCTGGGCTTGCGTTAATTATTCCCATTATTCGTATTGGATTAGAACCACCTACGCGCACTCTTGCCAGTTGATGCATATGGTTTATGATTAACCCAGATACATTTAGACTTACATGACTTTGAATGGTTGGCAACAGAAATATCTAGAAATTCTTAAAGAATTCAATTATGATAGATCGAGAGAGATAAAATCAGCTGAGATCCTTAATTCATTTCTAAAAAATAAATTTCAGATAAATACTTTGGAGCAAAAAATCAGAAATAAAACTGTTTTTGTTATTGGAGCAGGACCATCTTTGAGTCATTCCTTAGTACATCTTAAAAAATTCAAAGGTTTCACAAAAATTGTTGCAGACGGTGCCGCACAAGCAATGCTTGAAAATAACATGATACCCGATATCATAGTAACAGATCTTGATGGAAATATAGAGTCCCTCAGAAAATCATCTGAATTAAAATCAATAATGATTGTGCATGCACATGGAGACAATATTAGCAGACTACCATACGCAGTTTCATTCAGATACTGTATAGGGACTACAGAGGATAAGCAATTTGGAAAAATCAGAAATTTTGGAGGGTTCACAGACGGTGACAGGTGTGTGTTTCTTGCCAATCATTTTGGAGCATCTAAAATTATTCTGATTGGAATGGATTTTGGGATGCATATAGGAAAATATTCCAAAGAGGGAGTGTATAACAGACCTGTAAAGATAAAAAAGATGAGAAAAGCAAAGTCACTCTTAGAGTGGCTAGCCTCAAAGAGTAATGCAGATCTCTATACAACATCTCAGTCAATAACAGGATTCAAAAATATAAAATTGACAGATCTTCAGAGATTAGTCAGACGATAAGATTTGTTTTAATATTTATATCCACTTAACAATAGAAAAAACATGGATTATTCAGAGGAGAATCTGCGTGATATTTTAGAATTAAGGGAGTGGATCTCTGAAGAAATTGAGAAAAAAGAAAGAGAGGTAAACAAGTTTAAGCATAATCTTCGCATTATTGATTCTCTTGTAAAACAATCAAGTTTTAGTAAAGCATCTTCACTTGTATCCAACAAACAGAACATACCACAGAGTCAGCCAACATCTTCTGTCATACCCATCAAGACACAAGACAATAAAATTTTAGCAAATGTACATGTAACTTTGGATGAGCTAGTGATCATTCCATCAGAAGATATCATGTTAGACATGGAAACTCATCCATTCAAATCATTTTTCCTAGGAAGAATAATTGGAGGTATGGAAAACCAAGATAGACTGGATGCCCAGAACGGCATAATTCCAGAAAATGCTGTAATATCATGTCTAGTAAACAAAAATGGTAACAGGATCAGTGAGATTCTTATCAAGAATTATCGTCAAAAGGAAAGGGTAAACGAGATAATAAATACAATAACTTGGTCATTTTCAAGAATGCTTGAAAATTCTCAAAAGTGATATCATGGACAAGATAATTGTATTAGATTTTGGTTCGCAGTATAGTCACCTCATTTGTAGAAGAATTAGAGAATTTTCAGTCTACTCAGAACTTGTTCCATACAATATATCATTAGAAGAACTACAGAAAATGAATCCCAAGGGCATAGTATTCAGTGGAGGACCTGCTAGTGTATACAATAAGGATTCACCACAGCCGACAAACGGAATATTTGAGATAGGACTTCCAGTACTTGGCATATGTTATGGCCACCAATTAATTGTAAATAAATTTGGGGGCAAAGTAAAGAGTTCTCACAAGGAATACGGATCTTCCTTGCTTAGTATAGACAACAATTCTGATCTGCTAGCAGACATGGGTCAATCGACAAGAGCTTGGATGAGCCATGGTGATGCTGCAGAAACCTTACCAGATGGATTTACGGTAATAGGTCATACCGAGAATTCTTTTGCAGCAGCAATCGCAAACAAGCAAAAGATGGTATATGGCATCCAGTTTCACCCAGAGGTAATTCACACTGAAAATGGAATTCAAGTTCTCAAGAATTTTGTCTTAAACATATGTAAAGCAAAACAAGACTGGACCTTAGAGAATTTCATAGAATCAACAGTATCAGAAATTTCAAAGATTGATGGTAACGTATTGTGTGGAATAAGTGGAGGTGTTGACTCTACAGTAGCTGCATTATTGATTCAAAAGGCAATAGGAAACAGACTCGGATGTGTTTTTGTAGATAATGGTCTTTTACGAATGGATGAAGAGATAGAGGTAGAAAATATGTTTGAAAATAATTTTGGGATGAATTTTACAGTAATAAATGCCAAAGAAAGATTTCTCACAAGACTTGAGGGAATAACTGATCCTGAACAGAAACGAAAGATTGTAGGAGAAGAATTCATTAAAATATTCACAGAATTCGCTGAGAAAAATGGTCCCTTCAAATGGTTAGCTCAAGGTACGCTTTATCCAGATGTCATTGAAAGTGGAGTTTCAAAAGGCCCTGCGGCAGTAATTAAAACCCATCATAATGTTGGAGGATTACCTTCATGGTTGAACTTGCAAGTCTTGGAACCACTCAGATTTTTGTACAAGGATGAGGTAAGAAAAGTCGGTAAGATCCTAGGCGTTCCTGATAAACTCCTTTATCGCCATCCGTTTCCTGGACCTGGTCTTGCAGTAAGAATAATGGGTGAAGTCACTCCAGAGAAATTACAGATCGCAAAACAGGCAAGTAAGATTGTAGAAGATGAGCTTGTATCATCAGGATGGCATGGAAAGGTTTGGCAAGCATATGCAGCAGTTGGAGATGATAGAGCCGTAGGAGTAGTTGGTGATGAAAGAAAATATGGTCATGTAGTTCTTGTTAGGATAGTTGATTCTATTGATGCCATGACTGCAGACTGGACAAGACTACCGTCTGAGATACTTGAAAGAATCAGCAATAGAATCACAAACGAAGTAGAAGATGTAGCTTGGGTCAGCTATGTAATTTCAAGCAAACCACCTGCTACAATAGAGCCTCAGTAAAAATAGTCTAACTCAAAATTCACGGAACTTTATTTTAAAAAATATTTTTCAAAATAAGAGAACTATGGTGCTACGTTTATTCTGGCAGTCGGTGGTTGACTGTCCTGAACTATTGTAATCTTTACTGTACTGGTATCTGTACCATATGGATTGCTCACGGTAAGTTTGAACTCTACTACTTTCTGTTGACCATAGTCAGCAGACGGTGAGTAGAATGCTGGATTAGCAGTATTGCCCAATATTAGAGTCACTGGGTCACCGCTGATTTGTTCCCACTTGTATGTGATACCGTCACCTGTGCTAGCACTGCCATCTAATACGACTCTGCTATTTGGTGAGACTGTTTGATCTGGACCTGCATTAGCAACCGGTGGTTGTCCTGCTGGTGGAAGATTGTTGATCTTTACAGTAACAGAACATGATGGAATATCAACCATGTTGTCAGATACATCTAGTGTGAATTGAAGTGTACCGCTTGTACCACTTGGAGTTGGTGCTACAAATGTTGGGCTCATATCGGTACTAGAAGATAATTGTACTGGCTGTCCAGAAATTTGTCTCCAGTAGTATGAGATTGTATCACCACTTGGGTTTGCAACTGATACTGGCAATCTAACTAGAGAATTTGAATTAACAGAAGCATCTTGACATGTTACAGTAGGATCTTGGTGAGTGCTTTTAACAGTAACTTTTGTCATGGCTGCTGACTTGCCTCCATTTCCATCATCTGCAGTGAATACAAATAGTAGAGTTGCAGTTTGACCTGGTGCTACAGCAGGAGCGATAAATGATGTGCCAGTAGTGCTAGTTGATGATAATTGAACGGTAGAACCAGAATATTGACCCCATGCTAGTGTTAATGGATCATTGTCTTGGTCTGTTGCAGTAGCCATGAGAGATACTGAAGATCCCTCATCGACGACTTGGTCAGGGTTTACTGTAACAACCGGAGGATGGTTAACGTGTAAAACCACAACATTGAATGTTGTAGTATCATTTAATCCGTATCCATCATTTACAGTTAATGATAATTGTAATGACTTGACTTCATTTGCAGGTACTGAAGGAGATACGAAAGATATCACTGGAGAACTAGAACTTGGAGTAAATGTTATTGCATCGCCAGAAACTTGACCCCATTGATAGGTCAATTTCTTGCCAATATCTGGAGTTGTTGATTTGAGGCCAGAAAGTGTAACTTTTGTGTTTTCATATACTACAATGCTATTTGCAAGTGAGCCTTGTAGGAAATATTGGTTTAATGTACCTGATCTTGCAACATCAGACGTATAGAAATTGGTACAGTAAACATGATCTGTACCTTGAAATTGTTGAATACATTGTTGAAGGGCTTGCGATGCACTATAACCGCTTGATGAGCTGGTTTGGGCATTCGCAGATATTGTTGGCAACACTGCAGAGAAAATCATGGCAGCTAGTATTGCAACAAAAAATTTGTAATTCAACTTGTCAGTTCTAAATTTTAGATTATTAAAAAACCTTTCTCTCAATTTGTAGTATCACCAAGATCAGTTTTTTGATCTAAAAACACTGTTTGATATGGTAATTTCATCAATTTCGTACAAATAATTGAAGGCTATGGACTATTAGCCCTAACAAACGACAAAACTTCATCCATTGTTGGCGGAATTCCAAGTGGATTGCTAATATATAGAGAAGCTGCACCGTTTGCAAACCGTAGTCTTTCAAGATCACCTAAACTTGCAAGATACCCAAGCATGTTTGCAGCATCCCAAACATCCCCAGCCCCTGTTACAAATTTGGGTTGAACTTGAAAAGATTTTGCATATTCTACCTCTTTCCCATTTGACCAGTATGATCCTATAGAGGTATGAAGGTCAACAGGTATAGAATATTTTTTGGCCAACTCTTGTACAAGTTTTTTGGTTTCTTTTTCTCCAGAAATCATGTCTAGTTCTGACTGTTTTAGAAGAATATTACATTCATTCTCGTTGACACATAAAGAATTTAGGTAATTCACAAGTTTTGGTAGCGCTTGTTTGAATTCTTCGGATCTTGATTGTATATCAGCTGGATCCAAAAGATGAAAAGCTGATGCAGATTGGGAAAATGCAAACTGTGATAATTCTGTTCCTTTTTTGTTGCTTGCCCAATTTGTCATAATTACTGCGTCAGCACTTGCGAGCATATTTTGTTCCTCTATTCCAAGTTTTTCAGGTCCAAAGTTTTCATTATCGCCTAAATCAGAAATCATTACATTCACAATACTTTCAGCATTGTTAAATTCAAGCGATGTTGTTCGTCCTGGTTTTCCATCAATTATAGACAACGAGACTTTGTCAAATTCAGAAAAAGTTTCTTTTAGTATCTGAGAGCTAATCTTATCAGCAATTGTGATCAATGATACTGGACAACCAAGTCTTGCAAGAGCATATGCCACATTTGTTGCATTTCCGCCCTTTAGATCTGTTTGTTGAATTCCACGAATACTTCCACCCAACTTGCTTTTTTCTAAAATTTGCTGGTAGAGGTTATCTAGATTTTGAATCTTGATTATACGATCTAGGAAAAAATCATTTAACACAACAACTGAATTAACTAGTTTTAGATTTTGTAGCTTTTCTAACATGAAAAGGCTTAGCCCATCGGCGGACCTCTTCCGCCACCTCTGCCACCGGACGAGGCAATGACATCATCAATTCTAAGTATCATACATGCTGCTTCGGTTGCAGATTTTATTATCTGTTCTTTTACTACAATTGGTTCTATGATATCAATTGCAAACATGTCTGCAACTCTAGTGTTTCTTGCATCAATACCTGTCCATTTTCTTCCTTGACTATGTTTTGCGCGAAGTGTAATCATAGTATTGATTGGATCCATTCCTGCATTTTCTGCAATTGTTAATGGAATTACCTCTAGAGCTTCAGCGTATTTTTTAATTGCAAGTTGTTCTCTTCCTTCGAATTTGTCTGCCCATTCTTTTAGATTCGAGGCCAAGAATTCTTCCGGTGCACCACCCCCAGCTACAACTGCTGGCTTTTCTATCACATCTTTTACAACCATCAGAGAATCATGCATTGATCTATCTACTTCGTCTACAACTCTTTGAGATCCTCCCCTAAGCAACAATGTAATGGCTTTTGGATTTTTACAGCCCTCAATGAAGACCCATTTGTCTGTCTCCACTTTTCTTTGTTCTACAAGATCTGCTAAACCCAAGTCCTTTGGAATCATGTCATCGATATTACTACTGATTCTGCCCCCAGTTGCCTTGGCAAGCTTTGTCATATCACTTTCTTTTACTCTTCTAACTGAAAGTATACCTTGTTTAGCTAGATAATGCTGTGCGATGTCATCTATACCCTTTTGACAAATCAACACGTTTGCGCCAATTTGATGAATTTTATCTACCATTGATTTGAGCATTCTATTTTCTTCCTCAAGGAACATCTGCATTTGTGTTGGGTCACTAATTCTAATTTCTGCACTCATCTCCGTTTTTTCAATCTCTAAAGCTGAATTGAGTAATGCAATCTTTGCCTTTTCTATTTTAGTAGGCATGCCGCTGTGGACAACTTCCTTGTCAAGTACTATGCCTTTGATAAACTGAGTATTTCTAATAGAACCTCCTGCTTTCTTTTCTACCTTGATATTATCAAGATCTACTTTGTGTCCTTCTGCTTCCTTTTCTACAACTTGCAGTACGGAATCAACTACAAGTTTGGATAACATATCGCTATCTTCCGAAATAAGTTTTGACTGCATACTTGTTTTTGCAATTTTTAGCAAGATTTCTTTATCATTTGGACCTACTTGCTTTGCCATTTCGGTGAGAAGTGAAAGTGCTTTTTCTGCAGCTGCTTGATATCCTTCAATAATCACTGTAGCATGAACATCTTTTTCTAGAAGCTCTTCGGCTTTTGCTAACAAAGCGCCACCAAATACTACAGAAGATGTAGTACCGTCACCCACCTCATTATCAACAGTTTTTGAAATCTCAACCATCATTTTTGCAGCTGGGTGTTGAACATCAATTTCTTTTAGAATAGTAGCACCGTCATTTGTAATTGTAACATCACCTAGAGAATCAACAAGCATTTTGTCCATTCCACGTGGACCAAGACTTGTTCTTACAAGTTCTGCAACTAACTTTGCTGCAGCAATGTTATTCTTTTGTGCGTCTCTTCCCTTTTGTTGTAATGCACTTTCTTTTAGTACTAATACAGGTCCTTGTGGTGTTTGTTGAATAGATGCCAAAATTAATCCCTTAATTCATGTAATTAATTGCCCCTTTTAATATCTTATCGATTCAAGATCTTCAAGTATCTTCTATTTTTAACGTCTACAACACCTGTGTATAAGATTCTGATCTCAGGTAATGCAAGAAACGGTAAGAAAAGAGGTATTAGATGAGGGTTTTTAAATTTGCATCCAGTCTCGATTAGTTTAGAATCTATACTAGAGTATTCATCTAATGTTTTTTCAAAAGATAATGAAGAGATCAAGCCTGCAAGAGGTAATGAGAATTTACTTAGGATATTACCATTTTTAGCGACAAGCACACCACCTTGCATTTTAGTCAGAGTATTTGCAACAAAGGCCATGTCTTTTTCATTTGAGCCTATAATTATCATATCATTTTCATGAAAGCTTTGTGTGCACCCAAATGCCCCTACATCAGCACCAAAATTTCTTAAAAATGCCACAGATTTTTTTCCGGTACCATATGTTCTATCAATGGCTGCTACCTTCCACACATCTTTATCGTGTGATGCCATCACATTACCACCTCTTACCTGAAGTTCTTCCTGATCCATTTTTGTTATTATTTCAGTATCAAGCCTGATGACCAATGCTTGAGCTGTGTTCTCCTTGCACGGTATAACAAAGTCTTTTTCTCCAAACTTTATTCCTGTCTTCATAGTTCTTCTCATCCAGTCAGGGATTATGGTCTTGGGTGTGTCTACTACAAGACTGTTGTGAGATACCATCAGTTTTCCTCCTACAAAGACCTTGTTTGGTTTGATCTTTTCCAGATCGTCAAAGACCAGAATATCAGCTAACTTGCCTGGCGCTATTGCACCAAGATCCTTGCTCATTCCATAATACTCAAAGGAATTCCGTGATGCAATAGTTATGGCATCTATTGGATCCATGCCAATAGAGATAGATTTTCTTATGCAATGATCAATCATGCCATAATCTACAATATCTTTTGGGTTAACCCCGTCGGTACAGAACATCAGTCTATCAAGATATGTTTTATGAGACAACATACTAGGCAGGATTTTATCCAGGTCTCGTCTGATAGAACCTTCTCTCATCATGACCCACATTCCAAGTCTGAGTCGTTCTAGGACTTGATCATAATCAATTGGTTCATGACATGAGAGAATTCCAGAAGCTATGTATGCATTTAGTTTTTTATCACTTGCACCAGCTGTATGACCATTTATGATGCCATTATTTTTTAAAACATTGGATATACTTTTCATAGTATTAGGATCTCGTGTTGTGACTTTGGTCCAAGAAAATACTTCGCCCAATCCAACCACGTTTTCAATATCTAGTCCCTTGATCTCTTCTTTTTTGGTCAATGTTCTTGCGTGACTGAATTTTCTATCAACAGGCAGCCCTCCAGGAATTACATGATAGACTCGGATTGGAAGATGCTGTGTCATTTTAACAAATTCCTTGAATCCCCTGTAACCGCAAACACTTACAATGTCAATCGGATCTGCAAACAAAGTAGTAGTACCTGACAAAAGTGATTTTTTTGCAAATTCTGATGGAAGCACATATTGATCTATGTGTATATGAGGATCTACAAATCCTGGTGTGATGTATCTATTCTGTAGATCAATGACGCCAGTTTTTTCTCCAACTGTGTGAGATGCATCCTTTCCTACATATGCAATTCTGTCTTTTTTTATTGCCACATGAATTTGAGGTATAATTTCCCTTGAGAATACATTAACCAGCCTACAGTTTTTCAAGACAACATCTGCCTTGCTTTCGCCCATTGCAACTGCATTAAGCGATGAAATCATGGAGGCGAGTGAGCTGGCCTTCATAGAGATGATTTAATCTATGATCTATTAAAGCGATGTTTAAATTACGGTCAACGTAGCTCATTTTTTATGAACATGCCGAAGGAGATCAATAGGTATTGTCCCAAGTGTAAGAAACATACGTTACACAAGGTCTCCATATACAAGGCAGGAAAGAGAAGAGGTTCCGCTATAGGTGAAAGAAGACATGCTGAAGATAAGAAAGGTTATGGCGGTCAGAAATTTCCAAAGTTAGCCAAGCCAGCAAAGACCACTAAAAAGATTACGCCTATCATGACATGCCCAGAATGCAAGAAGAAGTGGAATGTATCTGGAATAAGACTGAGAAAATTGGAGTTAGTTGCATAATGAAAAGAGCTCATATTTGGATACCAAAACCAGGAAGTAAATTCCAGAGAGTACAGTGCAAAGAGTGTGGAGAAGAGAGTGTTGTTTATTCACATGTTTCGTCAGTAGTTACGTGTAAGGCATGTGGTAACACTTTAGCAGAACCAACTGGTTCCATCGCAAAAATAAATGGAAAAATTTTAGGTAGCACAGATTAAATCATAATCTTTCTTTGTATTCAGGTTGGTAGCTATTCTTTTATCATCAAGAACAACGTAAGATTCTTTCACAGTTTGTATGTTGTTTATCTGTTTAGGATCGACTATAGAAATTCCAGTATAGGCACATTCTTCATCACCATATTTAACAAGAAATTCCGCTTCCAATCCAAGAGATTGAAGAAAATTTTTTCGTATCAATATGCTTGTCCACACATTTTTTTCATTTACCAGTTTTACAATTTTTTTAATTATCTCAGAATCTAAAAGAGGCATGTCTCCAGAAGTTACAAAGATCTGTTCTTTGAACTTTGACAGAGATTCTCCTAGATCATTGACATATCCATTTCCATTTGTTTCTAGTATGTCAAAACCCAGACTAGAAACAAACTCACGAGTCCTTGGAGCATTATTACTTGTAACACATACTATATTAGAAAATATTTCTGAATTTTCTAAAGCATTTAGAACGTGCTCTATCAATGGTTTTTTGTATAGTAAAAGTAGTTTTTCCTCAGAGGATTTCATTCTAGTACCCTTGCCTCCACACATAACTAGTCCTATCATACTGATGCAAAAATCAATAGTGATGCCAATCTTACCAGCTCATTGCTTGCACCAAATACATCACCTGAAATTCCTCCAAAGCTCCTGTTTGCAATGACAAGTAATAGAAAAGATAATCCTACACAGGATATTACTACAAATACGCCTGTAATTCCTGCCAAAATTACAACTGGCGTTATTGCCAATAGTGCAGCTACAGCAAGTTTTCGTGGATCCTTCATAGATTGAGTAAATGGGGAACTGAGTCCTTGCCAAGCTGAAAGACCGCGGTTTGCCTGTATTACCATGGATAGTTTAGCCATGAGTTCACTTAGCAGTATTGCCTCAAACAATGCAAAACCCTTGATCATGGAGATAGCTAGTATCATGCCTACGGCATATAGAACAACTGTCATTACTCCTGCAGAACCAACTGCTGGGTCTCTCATTGCTTGGAGTTTTTTTTCTTTTGTTCCCTTTGCCATAATTCCATCTGCAAAATCACAAAGTGCATCGGTATGATGTATCCCGGTGATTATAGCAAGGGCACCAGTTAAGATCAAGCCAGTAATCAAGGGTTGTAGAAACAACGATAGTCCATAACCTGATGCACCAATAATTAGGCCAATCAAAGCTCCCGCAACTGGAAAAAGATACATGTTCTTTGCTACAGTTTCTAGTTCGCTATTCTTAGAAGGGATAATGGTTAGAAACGATACTACTGATGATATTCCCTTAAACATTAAACCACCAAACCAAGATATGACAAAAGCAAAATCATAGGAATTGTAAAAAATAAAACGAACAATATTGTAGTTACCTTCATTATAGAAATCGCAGCTCTGAAATGTCTTTCAGTTATCTCAGAATTGCCATCTCCTAATACATAATGTTCCATCTTTTCAAATTTTATTCCAAGTGCACCAGCCAGAGTAGCCATTGGATAACCAGCGTTTGGACTTTCAGTCTTTGGACCATCTCTTTTCATAATATAGATTGAGTGTTTCCAATCTTCCTTTAGTACAATACAGGAAAATATCATTACAAGACTTGTGAGTCTAGAGGGAAGAAAATTAAGTATTTTGTCACAGTTTGCAGTAAACCAGCCTATGTTTCTAAATATTTCCGTTTTGTATCCTATCATAGAGTCTGCAGTGTTTACAGTTCTATAGACAAATGCACCAATCAAACCAAAAATTGAAAAATAGAAGAGTGGACCGGTTATTCCATCAACAATGTTTTCGCTAATGCTTTCAAGTGTTGCAGAAATTACATGTTGTTTATCTAAATTCTTGGTATCACGCTTTACTATCATGGAAAGTTGTACTCTGGCACCATCCAGATCATTTTTAGATATAGAACTCATAATTTTTGAGGCATGCTCTTCCATTCCTTTTATTGCAATAGTAGTCTTTAGAAGAATTCCTACTAGGACTATGCTTGCACCCATGAACAGAATTTTATAAAGTCCATTTGAATCAAGATTTTCTATATACTTCAACGAATATGATAATGAGGTAATTAAAATTGACACCATTGTTATCAACAAAACAAGAAGAAAAACTCCATTAATTTTATCAGTTATCGGATTTTGCGATTTTACGTACGGTATAGATTTGCCAATTAATTTTCCCATCCAAACAGTTGGATGATATCTATTTTTTGGATCTCCAAAAATAAGATCAAGTGCCAGTGCAAACATAACTGCAATTATTGGTATTAGAATCAATTTAACATACCTCGTATCTTTTTCATATCCAGATTTTTTTTCACAGTTAAAGCCAGATGATTGATTTCTTTGTCCAGTGTTTTGAGATATTTTTTTGTCCATGAGACTTGTTTTGGGTTTGCGTGCAAAGAATCCTCATCCGGAATATCAAACTCAATTAGAGGAATTGTACCAATTACAGGTTTCATGGTTTTCTTTTTCAATATAGAATAACTTGGATATAGTATGGTAATATCTCCTCTAAACTTGTTTATGACAAACCCTTTGACAAGTTTTTGATGCTTTTTATCAAGAAGTGATAAAGTTCCTATAAGGCTAGCAAAACTTCCACCCTTATCTATGTCAGTTACCAAAATTACTGGTGATTTGCAATACTCTGCCATTCTCATATTAGCAATGTCGTATCGTTGCAAGTTTATCTCTGACGGGGATCCTGCTCCTTCCAGCATTACAATATCATTTGTTTTTATCAATTGGTCAAGTGCATTCTTTGATTCTACAAGTCCTGTTGAGAGTACAAATTTTTTGTAATAATCTCTAGCATGCATTTTGCCATGTGATACACCATTTACAAAAATTTCACTTTTATAATTTCCAAGAGGTTTTAATAGAATCGGATTCATTATTGGCATTACTTCTGTTCTTGCAGCCATTGCCTGAATGGCTTGTGCTCTTGATATCTCAAATCCTTTACCAACATAAGAATAGGCAGACATGTTTTGAGACTTGAACGGAGCCACTCTATATCCCTCATCAGAGAAAATTCTGCAAAGTGCTGTAACTAGAGTTGTTTTCCCAGCTCCTGAGGCAGTACCCTGAATCATCAAAGTTTTTGCGGTCATGATTCTTGTAATGCCTCAATTAGGTGAAGATTTTCTTTGTGGGTTCGAACCGCAATTCTTATGAAGTCATTATTCAATCCTCGAAATGTACTACAATCTCTTATGAGAATGTTCCTTTTTAGTAATCTATTTTGAATTTGGTTTGATTTTATTTTAGATTTTATCAGAATAAAGTTTGTATCGGAATTGTAACAAGTAAAACCCTTTATCTTCGATATAGAGTCTATAAGAAATTTTGATTCTTTTCGAATAATATTCAGAGTCTTTGGCAAATGTGACTTGTCAGATAATGCCTTTATGGATGATTGTTGTGCAATCCCACTAACATTCCATGGAATCTTTATTTTTTGTAGGATTTCAATTATTTTTTTATTGCCAAGTCCATACCCAATTCTCAATCCTGCCAATCCAAACGACTTTGTCAAGGATCTGAGTATGAAAAGATTATCAAACTCTTTCATATGAGAGATAACACTCTCATTACCATCAGGAACTAATTCAATAAAGCATTCATCAAGAAAAACCATTGCAGATTTATCATATGCTGATTCTATAATCTTTAACATGTTTTTTTTCTTTATGAGTACACCTGTAGGATTATTTGGGTTGCATAGGAAAACACAATTTTTCTTTGAAATTACATCTTGAAATTTTGATAAGTTTTTGTTTAGATTCATTGTTTTGAAGAAATAGATTGTAGCGCCATTTAATTTTGCAGCGGATTCATATTCACTAAATGTAGGAATTGGAATCAACACTTTTTGCTTTCGTAAAAATGCAGCACAAAAATTATAGATTATTTCCGTAGCCCCATTTCCCACTATAATCTGACTTGTTGGAACTCCAGTATATTTTTGAAGGTGAATTCTTAGATTGTTGGAGTTAGGATCTGGATAGATAGAAACATGGGAGATATTTTTGAAAACATTTTTGACTTTTGGTGGAAACCCGAGAGGATTAACATTCGAACTAAAATCTAATAGTCTCAAGTTATGTTTTAGGCCATTTGAAAACATACCTCCATGAGCAGCCACTTTATGATTTGCTATGGCCTTTTCTACTCTAATCCGCATATTTTTCAAATACTAATAACAGTATTTAGTTGTGTTTTGCTTGTACTTCTAAAAGAATATTAATTGTATGAGGACTAATTTATTTATGAAACGTGTAGCCATTATTGGAGTTACTGGTGCAGTAGGACAGGAATTTGTCCTAGCTTTGAACAAACATCCATGGTTTGAGGTAAAACAAATAGCTGCATCTGAGCGATCAGCAAAGAAAAAGTTTGTAGATGCAATCAGAGATCCAAATAGTGGCATTTTGAAATGGCATTTACGAGAGCCGATCCCAGAATATGTGAAAAATATGACAGTAGATGCTGTAGATGATATCAACCCAGAAAATTTTGATTTGATTTTTAGTTCAGTAGAAAGTGAAGCAGCAAGAGACATAGAAACAAAATTTGCGAAATATGTTCCGGTCATCAGCACTTCTGCGGCATATAGATACGAAGCAGATGTTCCCATTTTGATTCCCGGAATAAATGACGACCACATTGGATTATTAGATATCCAAAGGAAGAATCGAGGTTGGAAAGGATTTGTAGCGCCATTACCAAATTGTACAACAACAGGACTAGCAATAACAATGAGACCGCTTTTAGACCAGTTTGGTGCTCAAAAAATAATCATGACATCCATGCAAGCAATGTCAGGTGCAGGTAGATCACCTGGTGTTTCTGCACTAGATATTACAGATAACATAATTCCATTCATACCAAAAGAAGAAGATAAAGTGAGACTAGAGACAGGCAAAATACTTGGAAAGTTCATAGATGGAAAAATTGATCCGGCAAAGATGAAAGTCAGTTGTACATGTACAAGAGTTCCAGTATTAGATGGTCATACCGAAACTGTCTTTGTTGAGACTGCTACTCATGTAGATCCAGAAACTGTCAAGAAAGCCATGCAAGACTTCTCAAACAATGTAAGCGTTATAGGATTACCTTCTGCTCCAAAAGAATACCTAATGGTTAATGATGATCCCACAAGACCACAACCAAGACTAGACAGAGAGATTAATGATGGAATGACTACAGTAGTAGGAAGATTAAGAGAGGACACAGTATTTGATAATGGCATAAAGTATGTGTTGTTCTCACATAATGAAAAAATGGGTTCCGCAAAAGGCGCAGTCTTGTTGGCAGAAATGCTATACAAGAAAGGTTACATTTAACAAATTATGGAATTATAGAAATTTTATACTAACAACTTTAATAAGATCCATTTATTCACAATAATCTGTATTTTGATGACAAAAGTTGATGATTTAGATATGATAATTTTATCAGAATTATCACAGGACGCAAACATATCAGTTCCACGGATTTCAAAGAAGATTAATGTAAATTCATCGGTGGTATATAGCCGAATTAAGAGACTAGTCAAGAGAAAACTCATCGAGCGTTTTACAATAGTGGTAAATGATAGAGAATTAGGCTACACAGTAAAAGCACTCACTGGGATAAACATGGACTCTAAAATGAGAGATAATGTGATTGAAGAGTTAATGAAGATTCCAGAGGTAAGAGAAATTTCAGAGGTGACTGGAAGATTTGACATCATTGTAACCATGTATGCCAAAAACCTTGATGAGATGCATCGATTAATATCTGAAAGACTGGGAAGAATTCAAGGAGTTCAGCGTTCTGAGAGTTTCATTGAAATGAAAAGGACTACAAAACCTATGCCTTACAAGCCAGCAAAATGATCGGCCTATTCAACCTATAAATAAGTAATAAGATCCAAATGGAAGTAAGAGTGTGCTAACAACAAAAGCCAGTTCAAGAATTAAGGTATACTATGAGGTTACCAAGCCGAAGATATGGTATCTTCTTGTTTTTACTGCGATAGGAGCAGCCTTCACGGCATCGAATTTGTATCACATTCCAATATCTCCATTAACATGGTGTCTCGTCATAGGAAGTGTAATAGCTGGCTCTGCCTCTGCAAATACACTGACAAACTATAATGACAGAGATATCGATGCAATAATGGAAAGAACAAAAGATAGACCTATTCCAAGCAGGAGAATTTTTCCGGCTGAAAAGGCATTATATTTTGGGTTAATTCTTGCGGCAATATCCCTAGTCAGTGCTTTTGCCATAAATATGTGGGCAGGGATTTTCATGGCATTTGGACTTGCTGACAATATTCTGGTTTATAGTAAATTACTAAAGAGGAGAAGTAGAACGAACATTGTTTTAGGAGGTTTTTCTGGAGGGGCACCTGCAATGATTGGTTATGTTGCAGTCACAACCACAGGTCTGTGGGATCTAGGATTAGTAATGGCTGGACTAGTCTTCGTTTGGATTCCAATGCACATATGGAGTCTTACACTTCATGTCAAAGATGATTATAACAAAGTTAATGTTCCAATGTTGACTGCGGTAGAGTCTGAAAAGACATCAGTTCGAGTAATTGCTGGAACTACCCTCATGATGGTTCTTTTCAGTGTCATTCCATTTTTCATGACAGGGATATCTGGAAAACACCTATTTCATGAAGTGTATCTGTATACAGCAATTGTTTCAGGTGCAATAATGATTGCATTAAGTGTGTGGCTACTTGTAAAACCATCTGAGAAAGCATCATGGACGCTATTCAAGTTTTCAAGTCCATACCTTGCAATATTATTTATTGCACTAATGATTGATTCTACACTTTAAAATTTATTTGAAGTATTTTTTTAGTGATATATTTTCTTCGCCTGGAATTTTAGCAATCTCAAATCCTTCAGCCCTTTTTGAGAACGGTTTGGTTGCATCTACTCCCATCTTAGTAGTACGAAGATTTTTTTGATCACTTGAAGGATCTAGGCTAGAACCTCGTACATTTGATACTATCACTAGATCTTTATCTGCTTGAAATCTTGTGGCCATTGCATATTCTACTGCAACAGGATCCGATGGATCAATATCATCATCAACTATTACCACGTTCTTAAGAGAGCGATGGGCAGAAAAGGCAGCGTCAATTGCTTTTTTTGGATCCGAGTCTCGTTTTTTAGAAATCTGAACTACGGCATGTAACCATTTACAGCCACCCTCAGTCAGTACTACATTTCTGGTTTGTGGTAGGGCTTGTTTTAGTTCCTTGTTTATTTTAGCTTCAATAGGCATGCCCATCAGTAATTGATGTTCGCCAAAGCCGGCTAGTATATCATGAAAGATAGGATTATTCCTAAAGTATATTCTGTCAAGCTCAAAAACAGGCTGGGCTCTTTTGAAATCATATGTTCGAAGCATTTCTACCATCCATTCTTTGTGTGTCCTGTCCTTGAGAATTCTTCCTTCTATGATTATTTCGGATTCGGACGGAACTAGCATTTGAGAATAAGGCGACTTGGAAAGAGTAAGTTTCTTTCCAAGCAGTTCATTTGCGATCTCAAGTTCATCTTTTCCCCAATCAGCTTGATATGCACCTGCAATTGAAATAGCTGGATGTACACCTACAGAGATAGCAACTTTAAGATCTTCGCCATGTTCTTTTGCATAGACAAAAGTTCTGTGAAGATGTCTTCCCTCCACCATTCTAATTGAGAAATGTTTCTCATCTATTCTCAATAATCTATTAAATGATGAATTTTGTGTACCCATTTCCTGATTTTTAGTATATATGATTGATGATGTGATGAAAGGCCCTGGCTCTTTATCAAAATGAGTAACTATAGGTAGAGTAAAAAGATCTCTTGACTGATTTTCCATAAATTTTGCTTTTGTGGTTATTTTTGGTTTTGACGCATGTTTTATAGCAGAAATTACTTTTTCGTGTATCTCGGTATCAACGGTACCAACTGCATGAGCAAATCTTTTTCGCGTCCCAACC
>JARCRW010000072.1 GCA_029850515.1 Nitrosotalea sp.
TACTTAAAGATGGGACCTCTTTGGATGAGCAAGATGAAGATAAATTAAAAAAATATCGTGACTTGGTAAAAAAACAATTTCACTTGCAAGACGAGCCTGCAATACAGATTGTAAATGAAGCGTTTTTGTATCTAAAGCTCAAGGGTGCAGACTCTGCCGATCCTCTCCAACATGGAGATCAGTTTGGTGCAGGATTTAGTTAGAGAGATTTCTTACGTTTCCTAGGCAAACTTGAGGCGGGTTTTTGCAGATACTGCAACTATTGAAATTATTGCCATGATAAGCACCATGGAAGACAGTGCGCCAAATTCTGGAACCACCTGTGTGCCAATCACCTCTACCTGTTCAGTGTTTTTCGGAATAAACACGGTTATTGTTCTGTCAGTACTAGTCTTGTGTTCTGCAAAATCAGTGTCTGCCCCATCCACTAGAACAAAGAATTGATCATCGTTTGTGCCATTTTTTGCATCAATGAGTGCTCTTGGAAGGGTCAGTGTCAGATTGCCATCAGCAGATGATTGTAGAAATACTACAAGAGATGTGTCGTGAGAACTAATGGACATGTCGCTGACTGTTGCACCTGTTATGGAGTACGGCACCTGAAATGACTGCCCACTTTGCACATCTTTTATCAAATATTGCTGCGATGTTTGCGCAAAGACTGGTGCAATACCCATTGAAAAGACAATGCATGTCATGATAACATAAGAGTATAATTGCATAGATTCTTTTTTACCAAGCATTATTTGACCTTTGCTAGGAATTGATATTGTTTAGAGAATTGAAAAGCAGATATCATACACAAAAAGGTTTGTCAAGCCTATTTTTGGTAAAATATGTCATTTTCTTTTTGATTCCAGTGTTGTTATTTTGTATTACAGTTTCAGACAATCAAGTGTCAGCATATGCACAAAATAATCAAAAGTCAATCATAAATGTCAGTTATGCAAACAACACATCAACAGGATACACCGTTCTTGTAAACAACAACCAGAATTACACAATTTCCCAACAATATTCATGGATGGCAAATAATGGCAGGTACAGTTTGCATGCTTATTCCATTGATAATGGTCAAGCAGTTCCAATCAACAGGACAGCCAGTGGAAATTTCACCCTGGATGTCATCACTGGTAGAAATCATTCCTTGACATTTTTTGCAGTACCCCAATTTGAAATAGCGATGCATGGAGCTAACAACGTAACTTTTGTTCCACCATCCCCCACAGGTGACAACTGGTTTGATGTTGGCACAGATGTGCAATTTGCTGCACCTCATGCGATACAATCAGACAAACAAGATACAAGACAGATACTTGATGGATGGTCACTTGATAGTCCAGACATAAACGTCATCTCAAGACAGGAATCAGGTATTTTCATGTCCCCTCCAATCCACATGTCAAGTATGCACAAGATTGATCTAGAGTACAAGACCCAATATTACATCAAGGTCATTTCAAATTTCGGACGGGCGCTGGGAACTGGGTGGTATGATTCAGGTGCAATCATAGATGTGACTGTCACTACAGGAAACGATATTCTTGTAAACCACATATTTTCTGGGTGGCAGGGATCTGTAATAGGAAGTTCGGATCAAGAGTCTGTAGAGACAATGGTAGATTCGCCAAAGGTTTTGGTGGCCAACTGGTCTGAAGATTATACCAATGTCTCCATAATTAGCATAGCCATAGTTGCAGTTTTAGTTTTGCTTGCAATTTACCAAAAAAGGAAAACCCTTTCTAAAACATGATTGGAATTAGAGCGAGAACTTAAAACTATCAGTTTCAATTACCAACATGTTGCTACAGAATCAGGATCCAGTAGCCCTACGTGAAGAAATTCAAAGAATCATGGTGGCTAATGGCTTTAAGCGAGAGTGTTACTCCAAGATCCTAGATTATACAATAGATCTATTCGAATCAAAGGGTCTTGGTATAGATTATTACGGATATCACAATATTATTCACGAATTAGAAGTGACCTATGTCACGCTGCTTGCAGCCCAGTCCGAGAACACCAGAGGCATTCTCAGACCAGAAGACTTTCCATATCTTTTTGTCGCATCATTGTTCCACGACTATGATCCACAAAAAAAAGTGGACAAGCCACATGAAGAAGACGCCGTAAAATTTGTCATGACAGACGAGAAACTAGATTCATTACTAAGAGATGCAAGCATTGATAAAAATTTGATTGCCGTACTAATTCATAGAACCACATACCCTTGGAGCGGAGAGATAAAAAAGATCACTGAGAAAAAAATCGAAGATTGTCTTAACTTGTCAGAAATTACAAGAGATGATAAAGACAAGAGAGAGCATTTTAAGAAGGTAGCTTGGTTTCTCTCAGTTACAGATAGGATTGCAGGATACACTCTTGGTGACTTTGCAAAAGCACTAGAGATGGCACAAAAAAATGCCCACGCATTAGCATGGCATCCATATTACATTGTCAGAAGATCTGTTGCATATTTTGAGGATCTTCTCAATAATGATGCAGAGATGTATCAAAGCGTCTTGCAATCGCTTCCAAAAGATATGAGAAAATATTTTACAAACAACGTGTTATCATTTATGAAACTACGCGAACAAGAAATAGAGATTGAGGGATCTATTGTTTACGACAATACTAAATTTTTTGCAGTAATAGAACCCATGTCAAATAGACAAGAGTCCGGATTCATAGACATATTATCTGAGATACATAAGCAGTTGCCAAAGCCGCTTCAATTCAAAAAAGATGATTTTGTAGAATCAGTCATGGCAAAAGATACCATACTCAATACACTAAGGCTTGGAAGCGACAATGGCCCAGTCATAGGATTCACAAAAGGCGGACCCTTAGAAACATACAAGCTTAGGCCAGAAATAAATGACGTAAACTATGGACTCAAAAATACCGCATTTATGGAACCACTTGCAATCAGGATGGGGTATTGGGGACAAAGAGGTGGAAGAGAGATGAGATTGTTGTTTAACATGCAAGTGCAGTCAAAGGGATACAAGTATCTCACAAGCTTTGCATTGCGCGATGTAATTGCAAGCAGAATTGAAAGAAATGAGCAGATTGAATTTGTAAAGCAATTTGACCCAGAGCGTTGGGATTATTATCGCGTAGTTCTGCAATAGTTACTTTGAAATTTTTCTAGACATGATGAACTTGGCAAGATGTATTGAACCAATAAATGGCCATGATGACAACAATATCAAGAATCCAAGCCAGACAACCATGTCATAATTAAAGTAATTTGCAACCAAGTTCAAGGGAAATACATAAGACATCACACCATTAGATACAAAGCCTGACAGCAGGGGTTGTAGATAGGTTTGACATACGTTCCAGCCTACAAATACTGTAAAAAAGAACAAGATAGCCTTTCTTCCCACATACTTTTCAAATCCTTTTCTTTGCATTTGCTGAATTTTTTGATGTAACTCCTTTATCTCATCAGACAATCGCCCTATCACAAGTTCAGTGTTCTGCTGGTAGGAATCTTTTGGACTAAGATAGAGAGGTACCATCATTTGCAGATAGTTTTGATCAGAGTCTGTAAGCGGTTTGCCCTTTTGCAGTAGATCAAGAAGATATTCTAGCCTACCTCGGTCACCTTTACCAAGAACTAAGATTTGTTGAATTGCTCCAATTAGATCCTCTGACAACAGTTTGAACCAAAGTTTACCCAGATAAAAGCGATAGCACCCTAAAGGGAAACTCGCATTATTGCCATTCCCGCAAGGTCCTGCAAGATATCTTTTTTTTTTTTGGTTCCCCAGCCATAGACGCTTTACCATCTCAAAAATGACTCATAATTTGTCTAAATCAATCCAAATAGAATCTGAAAAGAATCCATTGTAGAAAAAACTCTACAGGTTTACTTGATTGTGATTACAGCGTTCGGTGGTGATGATGGATTGACTACTGTAATGTGTACTACTGCCGCATCCTTTCCAAAGGAGTTGCTCACGGTATTAGAGAATGCTAGATCCATTGATTGACCAAGGGATACATCAGGGGCAGTGAAGACTGGCTTTGCAGTGTTTGTATAAAGTAACTGTACTGGTTCACCTGAGATTTGCATCCAAGAGAACTTCAAGTATCCACCGGTACTGTTTGTACCATCAAGTTGGACTTGACTTGCAGTATTAACTACCTGGTCTGGACCTGCATTTGCAACTGGAGGAGCACCTGGTTCTGGATATGCAGCATAAACATATTGTTCACAGTTCCCTACAATTGAACCACCTTGATTAAGTGTCAATTGGAATGCAAATACACTTCCACCTGAGCCAGATGGAAGAGATATTATTGGTGAAGCATCTGTTGTAGATGAAATTTGAAGTGGCATTCCAGAGACTTGGTTCCATTGGTATGTCAATGGAGCGCTAGATGGATTGTCAATTGATTCTGCAAGAGTTGCGCTACCACCCTCATGTGATCTAATTATTGGACCACAGCTTAATGACGCAAGCTTGTATGCAGATGCGCTAATGACGTGGACTAGAACAGAATCAGAGCCTACACCACCATATGGGTCCTTTGCAGTAATTGTAAAGTGTAAAGTGGAGTTATTACCAGAGTTAGCTACAGGTGCAGTAAACAGGGTAGTAAGATCATTTGGATTTGACAAGGTTACATTAGAACCAGCATCCTGAGTCCATGCATAAGTCATATTATCACCATCTGGATCAGTAGCAGTTGCCATCAAAGTCATTGGGCTTCCTTCCATTACGGTCAATTCGTGATCAGTGGTTACCACCGGAGGATGATTGATATGAATGACATGTAGCGTAAATGCAGTAATACTTGTAAGTCCCTGAGGGTTTGTTACAATTAACGAAAACTTGAGATCTTTCACTTGACCTGGATCAACTGCGGGAGTTGTAAAAGTAATATCGGCATCAGAGGTTGATGACAAAGTTACAGGCTCGCCAGATAATTGTTGCCACAGATATGAAACAGCTTGAAAGTGTGGATCAGTCGAATCTTCACCAGATAATGTAATACTTGTTTGTTCATTTACGGTAGCCTCGCTAGTTTTAGTTGTTCCAGTTGCAGCATATGCTGATACCGAGGATATTGTCAAGGAGAGCAACATAACTGCCAATATTGAGAAAAGTACTTTGGAATTCAACTTGTGTGTTCTAAATTTTCGAATATTAAAAACCTTTCTCTTAAATGATTTGTTAGCTAGGATCGCTAAGAAAGTTGGCAACAAATTTTATCTTAAAATCGATTTTTGAGCTCAAAATGATCCATTTTTGATCAAAAAGGAGCAATATTATTTTCTAGATCTTTACAAATCAGACTTTGAACAAAAAGAATAACCCATTTTTCAGTTAAAAAATTCCTTTTGTGGTAAATCAAACCAAATTATGAATAAAAGTGAGGATGTGAGGACTCTACTTGTTCCACATTTTTTGCCAAGTTTCGGCAAATTTATTCATCACATCACCATATGCTTTCATTTGATCCATCCCAGATTGACTAAAGGATTTTTGCCAGTTGTTACCAAATTGTTTGAATGTCTCAATTCCTGCTTGGCTCATTGATTTCTGCCAGTTTTCAGTAAATTGACTCATGGTTTTATCGCTAGATTCTTTGAGTGCCTTTGCCATGACATCATTGTATTTGGACTGGACATCATTGGTTGCCTTTTGAAGTGTTTCAAATGCGTGCATCCATGTCTTGAGTGATTTATTATATTCAAGCCACATCTTGTCCCAATCTTTTGGAATAGGTTCTTTTGACATGGTATCATATGGTCATATCACTTGATAAGATTATTGATGGCTGCCACATGTAGAGTTAAAAAATACACACCCAGATCAGAAACACATCAATCATTCAAGACATCAGACAGTTTAGAAATAGTGGATCTAGCCGTTATTTCTTTTGGAGTTTTTGTTCGTTTTTGAAATCATACATTCCAATACCAATTCCAACAACAAATGCAACAATACCAGTTGCCACCATGCCCACTGCTAGGTGCACAATGTTACATTTCATTCCGTATGATGCGCTGCAACTGTTACCTAAGAATGGATCTTCACCTATTACAGCATTGATTCTCACTGACTGATCTCCAGTATCAAGTATTTTGAGATCATATGCGCCACCTTGAGGACTTCTTTGTATAATATGGTATAGAAAACCATCACTGCTGTCTTTCTCAAAAGTCATACCATTTGGGTCGATACCTTCTAGCTTGACAGAACCCGATGAGGGTATGACATGTACTACAATTACATTATGTTCCTGTAGATGCGATGATGCTATTGTAGAATTGATAAATTGATTTGGGAGAATTTCCTTATCCGTGAATATACTAGATGTGGTTCCAATCACAGATTCTACGGATCGGTATGATGTGTCGAAAAGGTTGGCTCCCAGTACTACTACAATCAATCCAATTGCTGCAATTATAGGACCACGTGCCAGGGATAGTTTTGCCAAGTGTTAAAAACTTTCAAAGTACCATATAAGAAACTTGCAGTAACAGAGTCTTGCGCGTACGGCGTAAAAATGATTCTTGTGTATCTCCATCTCAATGTTTATGACGACCATTTACAGTACCAGATAACGTTTGAAGAAAATTATCATAGTTTCAATAATTGTAATCTGTTTTGTTATAATGCCCCAAAATGCATTTTCAACATCATCTCCCATACAGCTTAACAAAAAAACATTCAGCTGGACTGACCGGGTATACATTACAATTTATGCACCAGATTTTAATTCAGATCCTAACATAATTGATGAGATAGGCGTTACTTCAGATGATAAGATAACTGTCTCCACAAGTGGTCACAGCATACCATATCGTTTGGTTGAGACAGGTCCAAACACGGGAATATTTAGCGGGTATGTTACGCTTACTGGCGATCCATCATTAAAGGGATCAACTGGCGTAGATGGTCAGGGTACAAATCCCACTGGAATCCAATCAACGTGCAACCCCACATGTGGTCCTACAAACGGGTTCCTTCCAAGCAGTAATAATGATGGAATTACAGTCTCATTTGAGTACAACCGCAATGAAGTTGTAACAGGATCTGGTACAATCCATTGGAATCAGGGCAGCGTGCAATGGTTACAATCAGGTTATCCGGTAAACAGTCAGGCAATAGTACAG
>JARCRW010000073.1 GCA_029850515.1 Nitrosotalea sp.
GTATTTTTCCTCCAAATATTGCACCATTGGCAGTCCTACACGCGCAAGATGTTGATTCAAACAAGCTGTTTGCTCCCAAGAAGTTATTTGCCTCCAATGCAAAAGACCTGACACCATAGTGAGCCACAAAAGCCTACATAATCAACAAAAGCATATTTTTGATCACTATCAACAAGGGATCATTTTTGTTCAATTTGTTCTTGTTTACTCAACACAGTTGCAAGAACTAGATCAACTTTGTAGCTCAATTCAAGGCGTGAATTCACGTTTAATTTCCACGAAATAAAACTTGGCTTGACAGTACCAAGAATTAACTTGAATCCCATCTGTCGTATACTTGTTCGCAGTGTTTTTTCATCTAGTCTAGTTTTAACAGAATTTTTTCTTCCATCATAATCATAAGGATCAGACAAGAGTAAAAATCGCCCAGATTGAGTACCAATAATTTTTAAAAATTTCAACGGCTCAACTAATTCTAAAATATTAAGGGATACAACAAGATCAAATTTCATAGAACCGAATGGTCTTGACAGAGAATCGGCCAGAAAAAAATCCATATTTTCTACCTCATGCTTCTTTGCTTCCAACAGAGCAAAAAAGGATGTATCAATTCCAAATACCATGCCATGGTGTTTTGCCATAATATCTGACATTGTACCTATCGAGCAGCCATGTTCTATTACAAAGCTACATTTTGGAAGTTTCCGGACAATATTTTTTATTTTTCCCTCAAATACCGAATATCTGCTTTTCTTGTAAATTTCTGTCCAGTTCTTTTCTAAATCTGTTGTATCTTCTCCAACTTTTTTTATACTTTGTAGTGATTTTTTTATCAAGGATTTTATTTTCTGATTTTTCACATTTAGTAAAAAATATCCCCCAAGTTTTGTCCTAATAGAGAAAAAAGAAGAAAGATCTTCAACTAGAATTGGGATTGACAAAATTATGGGATACATGCTACTACAAGACGTGCAAGAAAGCAATCCCTCTACAATCTCCATTCCCTTTTCAAATACCTCCATTTCCAAAGATTGTCCACATTTGACGCATCTGATATACTGTAAGCTAGATTCGTGCAATAAAGCTCAACACCGACAAGAGATTAAATCTATAACGTTTTACTCTAAAATCTTGTTCTCTTGGAACGGTCCTGAATTATACCAGCAATACCTGAAATAATCAAGACACCACTCGTGAAACAACTGATCTTTGCTATAGAACATTTCTCTCATATCTGCATCCCCATCAAGAGTTGGAAACAACACGCATGCCTCTTTTTCATTTAACACGACAACTACCTTGACATCCTCTTTCATTTTTCTTTCAACCAGTCCCTTGTCAAGTAAGGCCTTCATACCCAGTTTGTTTAGCAGTTCTTTTCTACCCTTGGGCACGATTACGGTATTAGAAAATATGTAGTTGAACGTAGTACCATGTTTTACTCTTGCAAGCAATGGCTCTATTAGATCCAATGGAACCTCTGTGAACAATTCATAGATATATTCATCTGCATTCTTGTACACAAGTTTCCATTGTTCCAACACATTAACAAATCCCTTGATCTGTTGTCCTCCGGCAAGAGCACCAATTCGTTGTATGAATTTCATTGGGATGTCCCCAAAGTCATGGGTTTCAAAATATTTCCTATTTCTTGATAAAAATAGCAAGGAAGGTACTTGAGTACACATTGTCTTTCCATAGGTAGTTAGATCATAGTATCCATCTTTGTCTTTCATGATAAGTCCAGCATTTGAAAGACGTTCAAAGTTTCGATGTACCTCCTGTACAGTGGCGTGTAATTCCTTTGCCATGTTTGAAATTTTTGATTTTTGCTCCAGCAGTTTGAATATTATCTTGAGTCTCTGTTCGCTTGCAAGTTCTAGAAAATCGTTTGCTGCATTTTCATAAATTGTACCCACAACATATTTGGTTCAAAGTATTTATGTAAATCTTACGAACCCAGATCCTGTGCAGATTATCATCATGAACAAATTCTGATGAAAATGTGACTTGCTGGGAGATATGTTTACCAGACATATTGTTAAACTAAAATATCATGGTCAACTGGACTAGGTATGATCACAGTAGACTGCAGAGACATACCATCCCTAAAGTCTCCCCTTGCTGTATACACATCGGACCAAGTTGGAGCAGTACCAGCACTAAAGATACGCGAATTTGTACTAGATTCCATAAGTGATGATGGTGTAGATGCTGCAAGAGTCATAAAGGCAATCAGGAATTTTTTGGATTCATTGTCTATCGAGAAACATTTTGCCATAATTCAGAACAAAAACTTGATTTCAGTAGTAGCAATAGACGACTTTAAGTTAGAGATGCAGCCTGCGCAGCTAACAGATCAGTTTTTTTCATGTGTCCATTGTGGTCATGTTACCCAATTTGAGGCAGTGCATAACAACCACATGAAGATACATTATTTGTGATACATGATCAGGTATTAAAATAACATAATTTTTCCTAGAATCCATACGAGACACTGCATAAACAAAGCAGGCATATTTGAACAAAATATCGTCACCGCAAGCACAATACCTATACAGTAAAAGACAGCAATACAAAACTTTGAGAGGCGTTTCCAATCACATCATAGAAAATTGAATTGAAAAATTCATGTTTCTCAGATTATGATTCTCATCAGGATAAAAAAAGAACATGTGAGTATGTTAGTCCTTATGCGTTTCTGAAATAATCCTTTTCAGTTTGGATTCCAGATCCTTCATGACTTCAGCGTCTTGCATCTTTGATTGCCAAATCTTTCCAAATGAATCCACAATTGCTTCTGCAGTCTTGTCAAGTGTAGGACCCATTGTAGCCTCTATCCTCTTCTTTATGTGTTCTACCTTAGCTTGATGCATAGCCTCAAAGAATGCATGTTTGTACATTTTTGACATGTGTGATGAATCATGTCCACTGCCACACCCGCATTGACCATGAAAAGCCATCGGAGCACATCCGCAATATTCATGTGACGACATTGAGCCGCAACCTCCCGTGTGATGATGTTCCATTTTGCATGATTCGTCTTTACATTCCATGTGGTTTTCATTATCTTGACACTTGTAGAGAACAGACTAAAATTCCAATATTGGTAATCATGATAGCATGTAAAATGCCACGAGTCAAATCTCCGTCAGGCAAGGTTAATCCACTCAAGGATGTGACATATGTGAATCAATTTTAATCAACAGTTAGATGGTCAGTATTGTCACATAGAAAAGAAGACCCGTCACATTGATTATCAAATCTGAAAATCTAAATTTGGTTTATAGTTATAGAAGCCTTGAGTAACATAGGAAGTGTACACACTGGAACTTGGTTTCTCAGACATTCTTAGCATAGCTCAAACAATCGGTATTGTTGGCTCTCTCGTAGTTGCGTCTTATTTCTCAAGACGAGAGATCAATCATTTATCAAGAGAATTTCGAACCCAAATTATCAGTGAGATTACCGATAAGATGCACCGCATAGGAGAGATAATGATTGAGCATCAGATCTTTCAAAACTGATAAACCGGGTTGATCCACCAGAGCAAGTATTTGCAATTTACATCTTGTCAGTATACAACCAAGTATACAACCAAGCATACAACATGCACAAGTGAAAGCTGCTAAGTGATACAATTTGGTCTGGGTGGACACGGATGATACGAAGTAGTTTTCGAGACGGGACGATCGGCACATACTGGAAAAAAATTAATGCGGACAGCAGATTCAGTTCTGATTTTAGACACTTTATCAACAACACAATAATCGCAAAACCCGATTAATCTAGATGTCTATCCATTGCACATAATCAGAGTCATGTGTTTACAACTGGAACTTGCAAGAATATCATTATCAGAAATACATTCATTTGGGTTTCATAAAACCCCATTTACCAAGTGCTTCTTTCAGTTCAGTATGAGCCATCGCATACTCCTGCAACGAGATTTTCTGCATTGTAGCATCAATTGCTTGCATCACAGCTTTTGCTCCAGATCTTGTTCCTTTAGGATGTCCATGAATTCCGCCGCTTACCAGTATTCCAATATCACTCCCAAGCGTATTCATAACAGCAGGTATCAATCCCGGATGCAGCCCCCCTGATGAAATAGGTAACACCGGTTTGAAATTATTCCAATCTTGAAAAAGCACCTTATAATTAATTTTCACACTTTTTTCCGGCAACACCTTGGCTGTAATTTCATTTCTGATGTCAATAATTTCATCTCTACTTCCAACCAACTTGCCTACTGCCGTACCTATATGGATCTGATCAACCCCAACAAGTCTCATCATTTTCGCAAGAACCAACATTGTCATCCCATGTCGTGGATTCCTATCAAAAGCGGCGTGCATTGCCCTGTGAGCATGGATTGCAAGACCATATTCTTCACATGTCTCACGCAACGTCTGCACTGCAGACATTCCAGAGGTTACAACATCAATCATTGCATATTCCCATCCAAAATCATGTAACATCTTGGCTCGTTTCTCCATGAGTTTTGTCTCACCTGTTATGTTGATTAGCGCAGATTTTCTCTCCCCTGTTTCTTTTTCTGCTTTATCGCGCATTTTTGCGCAAAGTCTTATCCTATCCTCAAATCTGTTAAAAGAAGTCGAGGTAAGATTCTCGTCATCTTTGACCAAATCAAAACCGCCCATCCATGTCTCATAAGCTATCTGTGCGTGCTCACTGGCACTCCAACCTATTTTTGGTTTTGCAACTGCACCCGTTATGGGCCTGTCTTTTATTTTCAGAATTTTTCTTATTCCTTCAATTCCAAATTGAGGACCTTCAAAGTGTTTCAAATATGCTTTAGGAATGGAAATATCAACGAGTCTCAAATTTTTCAGGGCCTTCATGCCAAAGATGTTTCCTGCAACGCCACTCAGTAGTTGCGAGGCATTACCTTCTTCCCACAACTCTATAGGATATGAAACTTTGACAAAATTTCCCCTTATTTCATAAGAAGTCGCCATCACTTTTTGTAGTCTTGATGGAACCTTGTTTAGTGTAGTCCATGTTCCAGCTGAACTCTCCGACGCAATTCGTCCGACAGCTTCCTTGACGGAGATACCCCTGGCAGGTTCGAATCTAAATAGACAAACAATATCAGTCCTGGTTGGACGATAGTCCAAATCTACAAAATCTGAATACCAATCAATATTTTTCATATAGCAGTTCCTTCTTGATTTTATCTGGAGATACAATTCCTCGTTCTGTGATAACAGATGTTATCAATTCCCAAGGAGTAATATCGAATGCGGGATTTCTAATATCAATTCCGTTGATCTTTTCTTTATAGAGTATTTTCCTGAAAATCTCCTTGGCAGGTCTCTCTTCGATTTTGAAATTTTCTCTCCTATCAAGCTTGAGAGAGTTTGCAACTACGTAAAATGGCTTATGGGCACTTGCTGCAGCACCTGCAAGCAGTCTAGTTCCAATCTTATTTACAAGACCTTCCAATCTAAGAGCATCGGCTCCCACTATTACCATATCAACGCTTTTTATGAAATAACCCATAGCATTATCATCTATCAAAGTCACAGGTATGCCTTCCCGAGAAAGCTCTTTTGCTGTCAGTACTCCTTGTTCTTGTGGTTCAGTCAAGCATGCAATAACAGAAATTTTCTTCTGCTTTGTCCAAGAATGTTTGATAAACGACATGGCTTCCCCAGAATGACAATATGTCATTATCACGTTTTTTGGATGTATCAGCCTACCCGAATATTTTGATTCTTTTTCTCTTGCAGTATTGATATTTTTTATAAGACGGTCTATTGTAGGTGTCTTTTTTTCTTTCTTTAGAATTTCAAGGCAATTATGTAATACCACTGCAGTTGGACGTACTTTTTCAAGATTCTTTACTGCATTTTCAAAATCTTTCTCAAAACCATAACGTTTGACGTATTGTTTTAGAAAACAAAGGCCATAAATTGCAATCTCGTTTGCTCCTTGGACCTTAAAATTGCGAATGTCTTTAATGGCTTTTTGAATACTAGTCATGCAAGTTACCTATCAATTACAAAGGCTCTTTTTACAACGGGTGACTCTTTTATCTTGTGTATGAACATTTCTCTCCTTTCACCAACACCGATAGGTTCCACCTCGGATAGCAAATCTTCAACTCTTGATAATTTCCGTGATTTTTCAGCATAAACAGTAAACAGTAAGTCACCAGTCCTTACCTTGTCATCTTGTTTTTTGTAAAGTACTATTCCCGCTCCTTTGTCTTTTGGAGAACCTGCAGCTCTTGCTATTTCCACAAGCAAGTTATTATCCATCCATAGAACCAGTCCAGATTTTTTAGATCTTACTTCTTTTACTTCCCCGCCTATTTGAAAATCGTCAAGACCAATTCTGGGGTTTCCTCCTTGTAGAGAAATTATCTCTCGCATTTTCTTTTCTGCCTTGCCAGTACGTAGTATTTCTCTTGCAAAATGATAACCATTATCTTTTCCAACCATCTCAAATATTGAGCCTGCCAGGTGGCATGCTTTATCCACCAAGTCTGGAACATTGACTTTGTTCATCAAAACTGAAAGTGCCTCTCTAGCTTCAAGAGATGCACCTAGAGTATAGCCAACTGGCATTTCCCCATGAGTTACAACACATTGTGTATGTATGCCAAGCTTTCTTCCAAGTTCTATGAGATCCTTTGCTAGCAGATCAGCCTCGTTAATAGTCTTCATTTTTGCGCCTCTTCCAGTTGGTATATCTATTACAAGATGAGTAGCACCAACAGCTTTCTTTTTACTCATTATGGAAGGCAAAAGTAATGGATCAATGTATAACGAATATTCAGTTTTGACAAATATGTCGTCAGCAGGAGCAAGTTCTAGTGAACCTCCCCACACAATACAACCATTACATTTTTTCACAATGCTTTCCATTTCTTCAATTCCCAAGTTTACAGGCATTATTGCCTCTGCTCTATCCGCTGTACCTGCAGCAGACGTAATTGCTCTTGATGATGCTTTTGGAATTGTGACGCCTGCAGCTGCCACGATTGGGACTACTAGTAATGTTGTCTTATCACCAGGTACACCGCCAATGCTGTGTTTATCTGCAATTATTTTTTTACGTAGATTCAATCGTTTTCCTGTCACCACCATAGAAGATGACAAACTCAGTGCCTCATCAAGATCAAGTCCCTGCATGTTAAGTGCAGTAACAAAGGCTGCAATCTCTCCTTCGTTGAGATTTCCTTCAACCACATCCTTTACTATTTCCAGAATTTCGTTGTAAAGCAATCTCTTTCCCATTAATTTGTGATGGATGAATTGGAGCGATTTTGGAAATGTTGCAATATCCACATCTACCACAGAGTTTTGCCGCAAAATCAGTTTCTTTTTTACTTCTTCATTTACTCCGACTATTCCCGCATTGACAGATGTTGTAGAAATGTTAACAATCGCAGTTATCTCTTTTTTGTTAAGACCTATCCTGACTCTTCCCGATGCAGTTACGCCTATTTCATCGGCGTCATGCTTGTTCAAGAATACAATTGGCTTTCCACCGGATTCTATACCTAAAATATCTACCCTAAACCGCATACATAATCATCATTTTATGCTGAATATATGGTCTAGATATAATTCTCATCTTTGATTACAAATCATATACATTCAAGCCTTTTCGCAATATTTCTGATAACTTATTACAACTTCGTAACATATCCCATCATGAACAAAAAAGCTATTTGGATCATCAAAGCAAACGGTACCCGGGTACCGTTTGACAAATACAAAGTAAAAACTACGTGTATTAGAGCAGGAGCAAACAGAAAAACGGCAAAGACAGTAGCAGAAAGGATAGGTCGGAAGGTAAAGGACGGTATGAAAACATCTGAAATTTACAAAATGGTTCTAGAAGCACTCAAAATTGAAGATGTGGGTAAGATAGCACATCACAAGTATAGACTCAAAGAATCGATCATGAGGATGGGACCTGCTGGATATAGCTTTGAAAATTATGTTGGTGAGATACTTCGAGATTATGGTCACAATGTTCTCTTTACCAGAACAATAGAGCATGGCAAATGTGTAAAGCACGAAATTGATCTAGTTACAGAGATCATTTCCACGGGTGAAAAATACATAATTGAATGCAAATATCACAACATGTCTGGAATATACACAGGTCTCAAAGAATCATTGTACACACACGCTAGGTTCTTAGATCTAGATGACAAGTATGATCATGAGATGCTAGTATGTAACACCAAATTATCGGATGATGCCATAACATACGCAAAGTGCATAGGTCAGCAGACAATTTCCTGGAGATATCCACCAAACAAAGGTCTTGAAAGCATGATTGAAGAAAAGGGCCTATATCCAGTAACAATTTTAGGATTAAACCGGTACGAACTTGAATCCCTATCAAGAAACAACATGATGTTGATCAGAGATTTGGTAAAGTCAGATCTGAATATGTTATCCAGAGAAACTAGAATATCATACCAAAGATTACAAAGACTTCAGAATCTTGCCACGCAAATTCTAGAGTAGTATGTAAAAATACTCAAAGACATCAAAATGTTTCTAGATATCAAAGATTTCAAGACATTTGTGTACCGGATCGTGTGATTACAAGAACCGGGGGTAATGAATCTACTACGCTGTTGTAGATCTGCCAGTTTTCTTTAAAGTTTGGAGATATTTTTGCCTCTCATTTGCCAGTTCCATAATGTCTGTTTTGCTTACTACTCCCAAAAGTTTACCCCCCTTGTCACATACAAAGACCTTTCCCACACGTTTCTGAACCATTTGTAAAAGAGATTTTTCAACTTCCATGCCAGGTGACACAATTGCAAGATGTGTCGGTGAAATCATAATATCGTTGACTAGTACAGCATCTCTTTGATTTTCTGGGATACTCAATATGTCCTTCAGCGTGATCATCCCCAAGAGACGGCCTTGCTCATCCGTTACTGGGAGTTCACTCTTCATACTTGTCATAAAAAAATTAATGAGTGTAAAACCAACAGATGCATCCTGTTTAACAGATATTATTTTTGTGTTCATGATGCTATCCACTATTATTCCTCTCAGTGTAGAAGTCAGCTCAAATTGTGACATGTATGACTTGGCGCCGTCGTGTAAGAACCAACCTATCAGAACTATCCACAAACCTCCGATAAAATCACCTTTGAAAAGCGACACAAACCCAAATCCCATGAACAGGTATGATATGATCACGCCTATGGTTGTTGCAATCTTTGTTGCTTCATGATAATCCCTTTTCCATCGTACCAATCCTGCCCGTAAGACCCTTCCACCATCAAGAGGAAATGCAGGAATTAGATTGAATGCGCCCAGCATTACATTAGCAATTGCCCCATAGAACAAGATGCCTTTGATTTGTTCAAGATATACAACAGTATTACCAGAATTTGGGACACTTTGTAAAACTAACCAATAGAAAAAAGTAAAAATCGCACCCAATCCAAAGCTTGTAAGAGGGCCTGCAATAGACATCTTAAATTCCTGATGAAAATCCTTTGGCTCCCTTGCAATGTCTGAGACTCCTCCGAAAATAAATAATGTAATACTCTTTACCGGTATATCATATCGTTTTGCAATAATTGAATGTGCCAACTCATGAAGCAAAATGGAGAAAAATAAAAATACAGTTGCCACTGAACTCATGATCCAGTAATCCGCAGATGTTAGACCTTTGACATAGTCAGGCATAAAATATGTAGAAAGTGTCCAATCTATTAGAAAAAATGTTATAATCAGTGTAAAATGTAAGCGAATACTAATTCCTTTGATGTGGCCTACTTGAAAAGACATTATACCGCACACTTCTCATGACTTGATTTTACCTTCTCAAATGCCTTTTGAAAATCATCCTGCGTTATCTTGATTGTTTTTACATCCTTTCCCTTCTTGTCTACATATTGCCTTACTGCAGACATTGCAGCTCTGTTGCACATGGATTCAATTTCTGCTCCACTGTATCCATCTGTTTGTTCCACAAGTTTTTTAAAATCCAAATTTGCAGTCAAGGGTTTCTTTTTTGTATGGATTTTAAAGATGTTTTCACGCCCTTTCTTGTCTGGCAATGGTACTTCAATTATGATGTCAAACCTGCCAGGTCTGAGAAGAGCAGCATCAACAATATCCAGCCTATTGGTGGCACCAATCACAATCACATCATGTAGTTCTTCCAATCCATCAATCTCTGTTAAAATTTGGGATACCACCCTTTCTGTAACATTAGAATCTGAACCACCTGATCCCCTGCTTGGTGCAAGTGAATCTATTTCGTCTAGAAATATTATACAAGGAGCTGCTTGGCGCGCCTTTCTGAAAACTTCTCTTATTCCTTTTTCTGATTCACCTACCCATTTGGATAATAATTCAGGACCCTTTATGCTGATAAAGTTAGATTCCGTAGTACTTGCAACCGCCTTTGCAATGAGTGTCTTACCTGTTCCAGGCGGACCATACATGAGTATTCCCTTGGGTGATGCAATATCTGCATACGCAAATGCTTCTGCATGCTTCATTGGCCATTCAACAGCTTCGCGTACCTCCTCTTTTAGAGAATCCAATCCACCTACATCATCCCATGCAACATCTGGAACCTGTACCAGTACCTCACGCAACGCAGATGGCCTTACTTCTTTTAATGCTTCCTTGAAATCATCGTCTGTGATCACAATTTTTTGCAAAATTTCTGAAGATATTTTTTCTTCCTCCAGATCAAGTTTTGGTAGCATTCTTCTTAACGACCTCATGGCAGCTTCCTTTGCAAGAATTTCCAAATCTGCACCAACAAATCCATGTGTTACTTTTGCAATCCGTTCCAGGTTGACTTTCTTGTCAAGTGGCATTCCACGTACATGGATGTTCAATATTTCTCTCCTTCCGGTCTCGTCAGGTATTCCAATTTCAAATTCTCGGTCAAATCTTCCCGGCCTTCTTAATGCAGGATCTATTGAATCAGGTCTGTTTGTTGCTGCAATTACAACAACTTTACCTCTTGATTTCATCCCATCCATTAATGTAAGTAACTGCGAAACTATTCTTTTTTCAAGCTCCCCTGTAACCTCTTCTCTTTTAGGAGCAATGGAGTCTATCTCATCTATGAAAATTATGCTTGGTGCGTTCTCTTCGGCTTGCTTGAATATCTCTCGAAGTCTTTCTTCACTTTCGCCATAATGTTTAGCCATGATCTCAGGTCCGCTAAGAGAGATAAAATGTGAATTTGTTTCTCCGGCTACAGCTTTTGCAAGCAAAGTCTTTCCAGTACCAGGTGGGCCGTATAAGAGCACGCCCTTGGGTGCATCCACGCCCAATTTTTCAAACAATTCAGGATGTCGCATTGGGAGTTCAACCATCTCTCGGATTTTCTGGACTTCTTTTTTTAGACCACCTAGATCGTCGTAGGTAATCCTTGGAACCGATTTATCCATGGCTTTGGCCATTGCACCCAGTTTGAACTCCGTCGATTCAGATACTATTACAGGCTTTGATGGAGGTGTAGTACTTGCAACAATGAGTTGGGTTTTGCCACCAAGATGAGTGCTGACTATTAATGTGTCACCAGTGGTTAAAACATGACCATCATAATTTTCCTGCATGTATTCTTGCAATCCTTCCTCACTTATTTTTTCAACGGGTGATAAAACTATGCGTTGTGCTTCTTTCACATCCACCTGTTTTACCGATATTCGTTCTCCAATGCCTGATCCAATATTATACCTAGTCAATCCGTCAATCCGGATTACCCCAGTTCCATAATCTTCTGGTGAGCCAGGCCATAACCTTACATGACTTTTTTTGTTTCCCACAATTTCTAGCACTTGGCCTCCGGTCCACTGATTATCATCAACTACTTTAGGATCTACAATGCCAATTCCATTTCCCACATATCGCTGCGGTACTTCTGCAATTTTTAAAACAACTTCGCCCATGATTTACTCACAATAGATATCTTTTTGTTTTCCAATTAAAAAATGACATGGTTGATTCTCCGAGATGATATTCACCTATCTCATTAAATCTCACATTATGCATAACTTGATTTACAAGTTTTCGTTAAAAGCGAGGATCTACATTTACGGTAAATCTTTGTCCTAAATAATTATCGCATCCATCTGATATGCGTCTACAATATCTCTTGCTGTAACAATCCCCGAAAGAGAGTCATTTTCTGTCAATCCCAATCTTTTAATTTTTTTTGACGCCATGATGTTTGCAGCTTCATTTGCCAAAATTCCTCTCTTTGCGGTAACAAGTGGAAATGATGAATGCGGTCCCACCTTGCTTTTCAAGTCTACTTCTTTTTCAAGAACTCGGACCAGATCTCGTTGTGTGAATATTCCATATAGTGAATTATGTGTTACCAGCACACTGCCAATATTTTTTTCATCAAGCATCTTCGCAGCATCTAAAATCGTAGTGTCATATGGACAATGATATACTATTGTGCTGGTGACTTTTTCCAGGCTTGGAGCTTTATCTGTTTCCCTAAATGCCCTCATCATATCAGATGCAGTGATGGTTCCTACTAGTTTGTCAGTATCGGCAAATACCAAAATCCTTGACTTTTTAGATATCATCAATCTTGCAGCCTCAATAATAGTAGTATCAGGTGTAACGGAAACAAAGGGTTGGATGAATTCCTGTTTTACGCTTTGGTCCATGTTTTTTTCTCCAGATACAACATGTCTGACAATTCCTCTTTCTGTGAATATTCCAATGGGCATGAGGCTGTCTTCCTCCATCACAATCAAGGTGGCAAACTTGTTGTCTGCCATAAAGCTAACAACAGTCTTGAATGGAACAGATGGTTTTACTGAAATCGGATACTCTGACATGTAATTACCAACTAAAAGTTCAGTTATTTTCAATCCCATGTATCTAAAGATATTATTCCTAGTATTTTACTTGAATGATTAAATATCAAAAGTGATAACATGATAAATTTGATACTACAAAAGCAATAGATGGCCTTAGAGAATCCCGAAATGATCTCTATTTTATTACAAGAACAGGAACTTTGGATTTATGAATAGTAGAGTTTGCAACACTTCCAAGAAACATCTCTCGGACTGCGCCATGACCACGATGTCCTATTACTACCAGATCAAACTTGTGTTTGTTAGAAAAATTGACAATGTCTTCAGTCGGTATACCATAAATTATTTTTTGATTAAACACTATTCCATTTTGTGCCGCTTTTATTTTGGCATCATCTAAAAACTTTTTAGCATCTTTTGTCATTTTTGACCTGAAGGAACTAGTCAATCCCGGCATTGCAAGAGGTGAATAAATAGGCACTACACACAACCCGGTGACAGTAGAATGACACTGTCTTGCAAGATAAATTGCGTAATCAAATCCTTTGAAAGAATTTTTTGATCCATCAAGAGATACCAATATTTTGTTAATTTCAAGTCCCTTCAATTACATTTCTTGTTTTTCAGCCCCATCTATAATGATTTGTTCTAATAGACCAAATATTTCACCTTCTTGAACTGAGAAACTTACATCATCAACGGCTCCGACATTACCATGATAAATTTTTGTTAGATTCTTTACCTCTATCGCATTTTTGTTTTCAAATTTGTTAGAATCCATAACTCAAGACTTCTTTTCCATGATATGTATCTTCATTTAAAAACTAGAAGCGGAAGAGAACTTTCCCTAATGCATTTGTTCAAAATCAGAAAAAATAGATCAAAATTTGCAGTGTGTATCAAAACTAGTTATTGTGCTACAAAAGACATTATTTACAAACCTAGAAAAATTTAGTCTACTGAGATACTACTTCATAAAACGTTGGCTTTGGTAGGCCGTCCATGAAAGAGTGACCCTTTGATTGGATTCTAAAATGTTCTTGTGTTTTGTGCATTGCTTCAAACTTTGCCTGGGTTTCAAACTCCACCAGAATCACATGCTTGCCACTACGTGTTTCCAGCAGTCGCCTTCTTACAAAGCCATCAAATTTTGAGAGATCAGCATTAGATTCAGATATCCAGTTTTTGAACTCGTCTTCGGAGCCCTTTTTGATTTGAATTTCTGCTGAAACTACAAACATATGCTTGAACGGCAATTATACGAATAATAATATTTCTAAGATTATCATGCACGGTAAGTCGCATGTATCTAAATGGTACCAGATTCAACGTAGACTCAATAATTCTAAATAACGGAGCAATTCGATCAAAGATATGAATGAGAAGCTCCTAGCATATGGATCAATCATTGCAGCCATAGTGATAATGTCAACTATTGTGTTTCCATTTTGGAATCTGATTCCATCCATGGTTACAGAAAAGGCCAAAGTTGTATATTTAGAAGGAGGCGGTAAATGTACCGTAGAAACAAGTGATGGTTTTAACATACCCGGTATTCCTTGCAACAATGCAAAGGTAGGAGACAACATCACTGCGACATATGACGTAAAGGTAAAAGACAGAGAAAGTAAAATATAACAGACTAGAGAAGTTTTAGATCCTTTGTAACTTTATCAATCATTTCTTCCGGGGCAGGACCTATTGATATGCATGTCACAGTTCCAGGCTCTATCTGAGTATGACCTGCATCAGTAACCTCAGACCAAGGCAGATCATGTGATATCGCATCACGTTTTATTTTTTCAAGCTCTGACATGCTAGATACTTTAACAACAACTTTTTCTTGCCCATATCGCTCCCACTGATCAAACCATTCTCTTTTTGATTTTCTCACATGCTCAGCTCCCAAAACACATGCGTGGCCTACCTGTGCCGCAATCTTTCCAGTACCCATCCCTAAATCTTTTCTTACAACAATTACCTGCTTGATGGTACCCATACTAATTTGGAATTACATTAGGACATGTTAAACTTTTGAATCATCATGTTTAACAAAAAAAGATTGTTTGATTTTCATATTATATCCATAAATAACGGTAGTATTTTACTAGATACATGCCAGGTATGAAATGTGTATCATGCGGGATTGGATTCTTTTCTGCCACTGGTTCAGACAAATGTTCCAAGTGTTCAGACAAGGGCAATCATGAAGCCGCAGCAAGTCATGACTCTTGTGGTTGCGGTCATAGCCACTAACCCATTTTTTCTTACCATAAAACAAAACCGGGTTTTTTCAAATCCGTATTGAATTAATAGTGTATACATAGAAAATAAGAAACATGGATTACGATGCAGTCATAGCAGGTGGAAGTGTTGCTGGACTCTTGTGTGCTAGAGAGATTGCAAGCAAGAATCATCGGGTCCTAGTGATAGAAGAAGACGCGGAACTTGGAACTCCAGAACACTGCGGTGGAGTAGTCAGCATCCCTGCAATAGATGACTTGGGCATCATACCAATGAGGGCCACACTTGACAACAAGATACGCTCTGCAAAGATAGTGTCACCATCTGGAAAAGATTTTACAATTGATGCAAGGCAGCAACAAGTCATAGTCTTGGACAGGCGAGAATTTGACAAGCAGATTGCACATCAGGCTCAGGTCAAGGGAGCTGAAATTAGAGTAAGAACATCATTGCGAGAGATTACAAAAGAAGGAGTGCGAACATCAGATGGTGAGATAAAGTGCAAATTTGTTGTAGATGCAAGAGGTGTGACATCTCTTGTTCAAAAAGACAGAACCGGTATTCTCCAGTCAGCACAATACGAGGTATTTGCAGACTGGATAGACAAGGAAAGAATCGAGGTCTATTTAGATCAAGAAAAATATCCAGGATTTTTTGCATGGGTCATACCCACTAGAAGAGATGAGGCCAAAATAGGAGTGGCTGGAAGAGGAATCAACCCAGCACAAGCAATCGAGGAATTCCTCAAGAAGAAAGGAAAACATTCCATCATTAGAAAAATATTTGCTCCAATTTGGATCAAAGGGCCAATCAAAGAATTTGTCACAGGAAATGTCATAACAATAGGTGATGCGGCAGGACAGGCCAAGCCCACAACCGCGGGAGGAATCTATTCGTCAGGAATTGGAGGCATGTTTGCAGGCAATGCGATTTCCAAGTTCTTGGAATCTGGAAATAGATCAGAACTAGCAGAATATCAAAAAAAGTGGAACAAAAAATTTGGTAGGGAGTTTGAGAATATGCTTCTTGCTCGCTCCCTCCTTGAGAGAATGGACAATAAAACAATCGACTCGATATTTGACTCGATAACACCAAAGATACTTGATGAAATATCAAAAGAAGGAAATTTTGATTTTCATACCACGTCAGTTGCCAAGCTACTGGGTGTAAGAGGATCTGTCAAGGCAGTACAAGCAATTCTTGGAAATGAATTGAGAAGATTGCTGAGCTGAGTCAAAATTGATAAGCAAGGTATAAATTCAGTAGAAATCGAGTTTTAATCATGTCATCAACAATAGCATTACCTGTCTGCAGTTCTTGTCACAGACCAATAATGCCTAACGATAAGTGTGTAAAATTCAATTGCCCAAGTTGTGGCTCTGTATTACTCTGGAGATGTGAGAGTTGTAGAGAAGCAGCAAGACCATACAAATGCAATTCATGCACATTTGAAGGACCTTAGAAATTGGCACGACTCTCACTTAGAGCAAAAATTCTCCCAACCGGAACTGAAATAAATCTAGACGATATTGCAAAAAAGATCACCGTATCACTAAAAGAAGGTATCACACTTTCAAAATATACAAAAGAGCCGCTTGCTTTTGGCCTCTATTTTCTTAATGCAGAGTTTGCCCTAGATGACAAGGAAGGCCAAATGGATTCTCTTGAAAACGCAGTACGTTCAATTGAGGGAGTTGGAGAATTCGAAGTACTAGGCTTGAGCAGAACATCTGTTGATATGAAGTAGGTATCAACTTGGTAAAAAAAGACGAACTGCTACAAATGCGGGTCGGCGAAGCAAAACAAAGAGACGTTGGAAAAAGACGAGCCAGAATAGAACCAGAGGCAATGGAATTTTTAAAAGTAGAAGCAGGTGACATGGTTGAAATCATTGGAAAAAGATCAAGTTGTGCAGTAGTTTGGCCTGCAGATGACGACAACAAGACACCAGATGTCATTCGAATAGATGGTCAAACAAGAAAAAATGCAGGAGTTGGAATCAACGACTTGGTAAATGTGAAAAAGATAACAGCCAAGCCTGCCAAGACTGTAACTTTGATGCCAGTAAACGGAAATGTTACAGTTGACAAGGAGTTTACAGATTTTGTAAAAAACAGACTACGCGGTTTACCACTTTCTGAAGGCGATGAAATATCAGTAATGATTCTAGGAAACTCGATGGATTTCAAGATTCACAAGATCTCACCAAAAGCTGTTGTAAAAATAGAACGAAGCACTTCGGTTACCATACTTACTGAGACATCAATTGATAAAAAAGTTAGAGTTACATTTGATGAAATAGGTGGTCTTAAGACACAGACAAAAAGAATGCGGGAAATTGTTGAGCTGCCATTGAAACACCCCGAAGTTTTTACAAGACTCAATGTAGAGCCACACAGTGGAATATTGTTGTACGGTCCTCCAGGATGCGGAAAGACATTGATTGCAAAAGTACTAGCAAGTGAATCAGAGGCAAATTTTTACTCAATCAACGGTCCAGAAATAATGAACAAGTATTACGGAGAGACAGAGGCAAGATTACGAGATATTTTCAAAGAGGCAAAAGAAAATTCACCAAGCGTAATATTCATTGATGAAATTGACGCAATCGCCCCAAAAAGAGAGGAAGCATATGGTGATGTGGAAAAAAGAGTAGTGGCCCAGCTATTAGCCTTGATGGACGGTCTAAATGACAGAGGAAATGTAATAGTCCTTGGTGCAACAAACAGACCAGAAAGTGTAGACCCTGCTTTGCGAAGACCAGGTAGGTTTGACAGAGAGATTGAGATCACAGTACCAAATGCAGACGGTAGGCTTGAGATACTACATATCCATACGCGCGGCATGCCGCTTCAAGATGTAGACCTCAAAATACTTGCTGCAGAATTACACGGATATACTGGAGCAGACATCAAATCATTATGCAGAGAAGCTGCAATGAAAGCCCTCAGAACATTCTTGCCAGAGATTGAAAACGAGAATGAAAAGATAGCGCCAGATGTATTAGAAAAGATGAGGATAACATTACAGGACTTTTACGATGCAATGCATGAAATCGTGCCAACTGCCATGCGCGAATTCTATGTTGAGAGTCCAAAAGTATGGTGGAAGGAAGTGGGCGGATTGGATGATGCAAAAAGAACTCTAGAGGACAACTTGATCACTGCAATAAAAGAGCCAGCCAAATTCCAAAAGATGGGAATCAAACCTCCAAAGGGCGCATTATTGTATGGCCCATCAGGATGTGGAAAGACATTGCTTGCACGAGCTCTTGCAACAGAGAGTGGTGCAAACATGATACTTGTAAGAGGACCAGAGATACTGTCAAAATGGGTCGGAGAATCAGAAAAAGCAATTAGGGAGATCTTCAGAAAAGCAAAGACATCGTCACCATGCATAATAATATTTGATGAACTTGACTCACTTGCTCGCTTCAAATCAAATGAGGAAGGTGGTATTGGAGAGAGACTGCTCAGTCAGCTTCTTACAGAGATGGAAGACGGAGGCGCTTCAAGAGTCGTGGTACTAGGAATTTCAAACAGACCAGATCTTATCGATCCATCACTAATACGACCTGGCAGACTGGATCTAATGATCTTCGTTCCACCGCCAGATGAAAAGGGTCGATTTGAGATAATCAAACTATTAACAAAACAGATGCCACTTTCTGGGGACATTAACTTGAAAGAGATAGCAGTAGCAACAAAAGGATATAGTGGAGCAGATCTTGTTGCAATATGCAGGGAATCTGCAGTAAATGCCATGCGAAACAATAGTCAAAAAATAAGTAGCACAGACTTTTCTTCTGCACTCAAAAACGTCAAGCCGTCAATTACAAAGGGAGTTGAAGACTGGTACTCCACAGTTAAAGATAATATATCATATGCATTACCAAAACCAATGGACAAGGCATTTTACGGATAGATATGGCCATCCCACTACGAAATACCATATATGAAAAGATCAAGATTGCGGGGTCTCTTACCGATTCAGATCTATCAAAATCTCTCATCAAGGCAGGCATCTCAATTCCAGAAGACGAGTTCAACAAGACTCTTCTCAACCTAGAGATTTATGGCTTGATCAAAGTAACTTGGTTAACAAAAGATGAGCGTAGAATAGAGATATCTGAAAAAGAAGAAGATGAAGATGAGATAGAAAAACAAAACATGGAAAACTTGGAAAAAGAATACGAGTCAGGATTTCCAGGTGTTGGACAAGAAGAAGAGATTCAAGAATAGTTACTTTATCACTGGAAAGTGAAATGCCGCATCAAGTGCAATTCCTACAAATATTATTGTAAGATATGGCGCAGTAACCTTGTACGCTTTCCATGCAAAATCTGAGGTGGGAGTCTTGGTAAGCTTGTAATGGTAAACCAACATGAGGCCCCCTGATACCAAGGCAACTCCGAGATACACGTATCCCAATCCAAATGCAACAAGTGCAATAGAATATGGCAGTAGTATTGCTGTGTTGAGCAGAATGTACTTGGAGGTCTTTTGCATGCCAATCAATACTGGAAGCATTGGGACCTTTGCTTCAGCATAATCATCTCGTATTTTCATCGCAAGGCACCAAAAATGAGAAGGCGTCCACACAAAGACTAGCATACCAACCAATGCCCCAAGAATATCCATGGAACCAGTTGCTGCAGCCCAGCCTGCCATAGATGCACAGCTTCCAGCAAAACCACCAATTACAATGTTTGACCAGTTATTTCGTTTAAGCCAGACAGTATAGATAATCACATAGAAAAATATCCCAAGTGCAATAAAGAACGTGGATATAGGATTTAGTGTAAACCAAGCATAAATCACTGAAATACAACTAACTGCAAGACCATAGACAAGTACACTACGAGCAGCCATTCTTCCAGATGGGATCGGTCTTGTGCTGGTTCTTTTCATTAATGGATCAATGTCTCTATCGTAGAAATGATTCAGAGCACTAGAACCTGCAGACGAAAGCGCACCTGCCACTATCAGATGTAAGAGTACAATATTGTCAAGAGGTTTGTGTGCGATCAATATGCTTGCTGCATACATCGAGGTTACTGCAGTAATGACAAGTAAAACTATGATTCGCGGTTTAGATACTTCAAGTACTTCCTTTAATCCCACGGATCTAAGCTGATTTGCAGGGAATTTAATTTCTTCGAAGATTGTCCCACAGGTTCAAAAGAATTAAGTATGTCACCTCATGGAACAACCACAAATGAGTGACTGGGACCTCATGATGCCAGGAATGGGACTATCAGCGATTGGTCTGGCAGGAGTAATTTTATCATATTTGGGCATTGCAAACACCTTCCTTACAGGAATGCAGGCTCTTTCAGGTTTAACCCTGTTTATCGGCTTGATCTTCTTGTCAGCAGGAATTCTAAGTGGCGGAGTATCTACTAGCCCACGTGCCAAGGCAACTACGCTTGTAATCTTTGGCATTGCAGGCTCTGTTGCAACATATGCCCTAAGCTTGAACAAGGTAATCACATCATTGACAGTGTTTGTCGGATTGTTACTGATCATCATAATACCGACAATAGTTCTTGCCTTTTTCTCAATGAAGATGCCAAAGCACTTCAAGCCAGTAGCAACAATATTCATTGCCGCAATGGTAGTAGCAATAGGCTCTTACACGGTATTTGGTTTTATCGGACCCGGTGCACAGTTTCACATCAACTCAATATCAGAAAATGCAACAAACGCAACAGCACCCACTTCAAATGTACCGGTCATATCAATTGATATCCCTGCAAATGCATCAGTAAAGGGCAATCCAAGTTTTACCCCTAATGCGATATCAGTTCCCAAGGGAGACATTATAGAATGGAAGAACGATGATAAAGTCGGTCACACTGTAACAAGTGCTGATGGTACAACATGGGATTCTGGAATAATATCAGCAGGCAAAACATTCCGTCTTGATACATCAAAACTCAATGCAACTACATATCAGTATCTTTGTACTGTTCATCCAATCATGACAGGAAGTATAACCATAACAGCCCCAATGTTTGCAAATGTAACAATCTCAAGCGGTGCTTCAAAACAAGCTGCAGGTCAGAAATACTTTGATCCACAGGAGAGCAAAGTAAAGGTTGGAACCACAGTGGTTTGGACAAATGCAGACAGTGTAGCACACACAGTTACTAGTGGCAACCCTAGCGATTCATCCCCTGGTGGACTGTTTGACTCGGGCCTTATCAAACCAGGAAAAACATTCCAGCAGGTGTTTAACGCTACTGGCACCACATCATACTTTTGTACAGTCCACCCATGGATGACTGGAAAAGTAACAGTAGGATGACAACACCAAAGGCAATAATTTTTTCAAAGAACCAAATAGAGACACTAAAAAAATACTCGGAACAAAACTCTCCAAATGAGGCATGTGCAATTTTGTTTGGCAATAATACAGATGAACAGGTCATAATAAAAGAAATTTTTCTTGCAAAAAATATTGACGAGTCACCAGTAAATTTTACCATTTCAAATGAGGAACTAATAGCAGCATATGGCAGTGCAGAGAAGATGAAGCTAGATGTCAGTGGGATATTTCATTCCCATCCAGTCTCTGTTCCACATCCTTCGTCGACAGACAAGAAATACATGGAAATCAATCCCATACCATGGGTTATCTTCTCAAACATAAATGACGAATTCAAGGCGTATATTTACAATTCAGGGATCATCCAGATTCCCGTGAAGGTATTGTGAATCTATTTTTTGTGAACTTTTTTGTGTCGTTCAAAGTGCTCTTTATCTGTAAAAATAGTGTCACAGTCCTTGCATTTTAGTTCGGTTTTAGCGCCCCACAACGGCAATTAATGGTATGAACTTGCGTAAAAGGATTTACCAAATCATCCCAAAAAAGGCGTTTTAGAAGATGCACCGTCAGATAAGATCTGGAAACATACACCCCCTAAAGCATTCATTGTGTCTACTTTATCTTAAATTCATTAAAATATGAAATTTCAGAGATCCTGTAAAGACATCTTCGATATAAAAAACCCAATTTTACGATCGACTGTACCAATCATGTTAAAAACTTGTCCAAATTAGATTAAATATCCCTTTTTTCGAATAGCAATTATGGAAATTCACGTATATGATACATACGTAGAGGCAAAGGATGGCCACACAATGCATTTTGATGTCATTACAAGCCAGAAGGATCACCAAAAGGCAATCCAATATGCAAAAGAATGGCTCAAGACCATTGGAGAAGCCGAGTCAAAGGTTTCAACCGAAGAGTGCCAATTCTGTCACTCACAAGGTGCACCAGAACCAATTGCCAACGAGATCCAAAAGAAAGGCTACTTCATCCAAAAGATGGAAGGCTGTCCGTAAGATCTAATCTCAATTTTTTAATCCAATTACTATTTTTAAAAACTCTTTTTAGCGTGATGCATATAGCATCATTTCATGACAAAGAAAAGCAATTACAACAGATTAACTGTAGAGGGCGACATACAGACAAAATGGATATGCGGATGCTTTGAGACAGTAGATGGATTTTTCAAGTTTTGTTCCCAGCATGGTGAGTTGATGAGGAACACCATAGTAGTACAGATAGACAAGCTTGACATGACTACGGTAGTTGAAGAAAAATAGCCTTGATTGGATTCAATGTCTTTTTGAATATGGTTTAAATGCCCAGCCTGCAAGGCCCCGCCTTACCATCTTGTTGAATCGCCTTCCATGACTCAGGTATGGGAACCTCATGTGGATTAGCTCGTGCACAATGGTATTTTCCAGCATCTTTTCATCTTGGATCTTTCGCACATTGATAAAAACAACATTGTCCTGAATGTACGAGACTCCAAGATATTTGTATGCAGACGTTCGCCTTCCCTCAGTCACTTCCTTTGGCATGGCAAGAACCTCTTTTGTTGTTAAAAGTATCTTGGGCTCTGATATGCTAAATCTTGCAGAGTAAACTCCTACTTTTTCAAGTATCTTAAAACGCAGATCATGATCTAGCTTCACAAAATCAAAGACTACAATTCCAAGTTTAATTCATGTTGTCAAAATTCGTATTGGTAGTGGTGGATTTTTTTATTTCAACCAGAAAAGTAGTAAGCAGGGTCAGAAATCATTAGTTTAATCACAAATCATACAGCCACCGTCTCCTCATTCCCCACATCAATTCATTGAACTCATTATAGATTTAGCCTTATTTCTTACCTTCTCTGTCAATACCACAAGAACCAGCCCTTCATTTGGTTGACCATACAAAATTACCGAGTTATCCGGTGCATAAGCTGCAACTGGAAGAACAAGCAAGTCCTCCTCCCCATCCACAATTATTCGTACAGGCGGAGCCATGCTAAACGCTTGACGAATTACGGAAATGCTTTCTTCTGTAATCTCTGCAGCGGGATTTGTACAAGTAAGAATTGTCTCTGCTTTTCCCTCAGGCAGATCCCTCTTGCTTCTCTTTTCTACCGAGTCTACGATCTGCAATGACGGATTAAAACCAAATCGTACCATTTTTTCCGTAGTGGCATCACCCACAGTAATTACGAAAGAATCCAAAGGAATATGTTTTGAAATATTGTTTCTAGTAGCATCAGAGTCTAGCAATAAAATGCCAAGTGGTTTTTTTAATTGGTCACGTAAATTTTCAGGCAGACGCACAACTTTCTTTTGTTTTCAACTATTTTTATGTAGCTACTTCTGCCTTTAGCTCTTCGCTTAGCTGAGACGCAAGCATGCTACACTTGGCGGCTACATTCTTTGCCACAATCATAAAAGATTGAGACATGCTAGAATTTGGATCAGTTACAAGTACTGGAGTTCCACTGTCAGAGCCCTCCATTATACCAGGATTTAGGGGAATCTCTCCCAAGAATGCCAAGTTATGTTTTTCACTCATTCTTTTTGCACCCTCTTTTCCAAATATATGATGTTTTTCGTTACATTTTGTGCATATGAAATAACTCATGTTTTCTATCACGCCCATGATTGGTATGTTTAATTTTTGGAACATTCCAAATGCCTTGACTGCTATATTGCTTGCAACTTCTTGAGGAGTTGTAACAACAACTATTCCAGTGATAGGTATAGTCTGTGCAAGTGTTAAAGGAATATCACCAGTTCCGGGTGGCAAGTCTACTATAAGATAATCAAGATCAGTCCAGTTTGTATCAACTAGAAATTGTTTTAAAATTCCAGAAATTATCGGACCACGATATATTGCAGCCTGATGTGCCTGCTCTGCAAAGAATCCAAATGACACAACTTTGATTCCATGCGATTCTGCTGGCTGTAATTTATTATTGTCAACTTCCATCGAAGCTTTTCCCATTCCAAGCATCAGTGGAACACTTGGTCCATAGATATCTGCATCAAGCAATCCAACCTTTGCACCAGTCTGTGCCAATGCAAGTGCCAAGTTTACAGATACAGTGGTTTTTCCTACTCCACCTTTACCACTTGCAACGCCGATAATGTTTTTTACAGTTGGCAACATTTGATCTACACTAAGGGATCTTCCCTCCATGACTTTAGCAGTAACTTTGAGATCAAGTTTTGAAACTTCTTTTATTGTAGCAATTGCAGCTCGTACATCCTGTTCTATTTCATCATTGAAGGGACAAGCAGGAGTAGTAAGTTCAAGTGTAAATTTAAGATCGTTTCCATTTATCTCAATGTCTTTTATCATACCCATTGAGACTATGCTCTTTTTTAGATCTGGGTCGATTACGGTACTAAGCGTAGTAAGAACTTGATCAACAGATACCATAAAGTAAAAAATCACGAATACAATATTTAAACATAGGTGGGAGATTCCAAAAGGACGCCTAGTTTTGACATGTCATAATTACCATGAATTTTTAAAGAAAGCCACCTTCTTGCCACACCATGAAAGTAATAAGATGTGTTTGGCAGTACCATGATAAAAAAGATGATCTAGGACCAGTTTTCGATTATTTCAGGTATTGTGCAAATGAGGCAATCAGGATCGGTATTGAAATGAACTTCTCATCAAAGTACAAACTACATTATCAGCTGTATCACAAATTACGTGTAGATTCCGAGTTTCATTCCAAGTATGTCTATGGTGCATTAGAGTGTGCGGCTGCCAGATTGAAACTATACAAAAAAACACTCAAGAAAAAGAAGGATGTAAAAAAACCATACATTTCAAGAAATCATCTCATAATAAACAATCAGTCATACAAGATTGAACAAGACACCATCAGAATTCCTACAGAACCTGGAAAATATCTCTTATCATATTAACAAGATATGTTTGTGAAAAGATCAAGAGTGCAAAGCTTGGCAATGTTGTCATCACAAATGACAAGATCATAATATCATACTCTAAAGACATTGTAGAACAAAGACCGTCTAATTTTATTGGAATAGATAGAAACCTGAATAATGTCACAACATATGACTCCAAAGGAAGTTGTAGTGTATACGATCTATCGAAAGCTCAAGGAATTATTGCATCATACAATAAAGTAAAAAGCAAGTTTAGACGTAATGATTATAGGATTAGCAAAAAAATATTTCAAAAATATGGTAGGCTACAAAAAAATAGGATTCACAATATTTTGCACTGTGCCTCAAAGAAGATTACATCTCAAAATTCAGGAATAATAATGGAAGATATTAAGGGAATTCGTAAGATGTACAGAAAAGGAAATGGTCAGGGAACTAAATATAGATCCGTGATGAACTCTTGGTCTTTTTACGAATTGCAACGACAGATTGAGTACAAAGCAAGATGGCTTGGTCTGCCAGCAAATTATGTCAGGTCAGGAGGAACAAGCTCAAAGTGTGCAGCATGTGGGTCAAAACTAGTACCCGAAGAGCACCGAAAGATGTCATGTTCTTTCTGCAATACAAGCATTGACAGAGATGTCAATGCGGCGTGTAACATCTTGCTTCGAGGTACACGGGTCGTACCAAACGGGATCACAAGTGAAGCGGTGATGACAAAACCTGGTAGTCAGAAACCAGTAATCTGTCGAGTCGATGTGATCAAGTCAAGCGATCGGATTTCCATCTCATAACTTGATAGTACCCTTAAACATAGACAAAAATCATATCCAAAGATTCATAAATTCAAATTTTATGTAATTTTTTGATTGTTTTCTATATCAACCCTTACTGATGTAGTTAGGATACCGCCAAAGCTGTTTGGAGAATCGCTAAAAAAAGCAGCTATTACAATTTTAAGAGAAAAATATGAGAGTATGATAAATCCAGAACTTGGCTATGTTATCATGATACTTGAAACCAAGGTAGAAAAAATGGGCAAGGTAATTGCCGGAGACGGAGGAACATATCACAGAGTAGAATTTACAGCGTTAACATTTTCACCAAAACTCCAAGAAATTGTCCGCGGGGAAATTGTTGAGATTACAGACTTTGGAGCATTCGTCAGAATTGGTGCAACCGATGCATTGTTACACTTGTCACAAATTATGGATGATTATCTCAAGAGTGATGTCAAGTCTGGCATGATACTTGCAAACCAGAGTGGAAGAACAATGAAGATTGGAACAACACTACGTGCAAGAATCACAGCAGTATCAATTGGTAAGACAGCAGCCATGAAGGTTGGCATTACATGCAGACAACCATTCCTGGGTGCAGACGAGTGGATCGAGGAAGAAATTAAAAAATCAAAAACACCAGCTGCTGCAACTCCAGAGAAGAGTAAAAAGCCAGCGGAGACCAAGTGATAAAAAGTGGTAAGAGAATTGGCTTGCCGCAAATGCAAGTTTGTAACAGTAGGGAAAGTATGTCCAATATGCAAGTCATCAGACCTTAGTCCAGATTGGAGTAGCTCAGTTCTTGTTGTAGACCCAACAAATTCTCTTGTTGCCAAATCTCTAGGAATAAAAGAGAAAGGCAAGTATGCACTCAAGGTAACCTAGGTTGCAAAAAAGTGCAAAAAAACAACTAGAAAGATTTCTTGCTGAAGATATCAAAAGCGGTGACATTACAAGTAAGTTACTTGTAAGAAAAAAAATTACTGCAACCATAGTATCTCGTGAAAACGGCATTGTGGCAGGCGTATTATATGCAAAGGAGATTTTTTCATCAAGAGGTTGCAAGGTTACAATACACAAAAAAGACGGACAAGCTGTAATCCCAGACCAAAAGATAATGACAATTTCAGGTGACACATATCAAATATTATCCTGTGAGAGAACCGCATTGAATTTAATGTCAAGGATGAGCGGTATTGCAAGTCAGACAAACCAATATGTGAAAAAAATTCGTGCTGCAAACTCCAAAGTTGAGATATATTCCACACGAAAGACAGCTCCAGGTCTTAGAATTTTTGACAAGGATGCAGTAGTTATTGGTGGGGGGCATAGACACAGGATGTCTCTAGATCAGATGGTCATGATAAAGGACAATCACATTGCAGCATCAGATTCTCTTTTAGATTTGATCAAGCGTGCAAAACAAAAGCACAAGAAAATCGAGGTAGAAGTAGAAAACCTAAAGGATGCAATTACTGCAGCAACAGAAGGTGTGCAGATAATCATGCTAGACAACATGCCGCCGTCAAAGATAAGAGGGACAATCCAAGAACTCAAACGCCTTCACTTACGGGACAGAGTAAAGATAGAGGCGTCAGGCGGAATAAACCACTCAAACGTAGCACAATACGCAATATCTGGGGTAGACATGATATCCATTGGGAGACTGACAAGCTCAGTCACAGGCCTTGATCTAAGTCTTGAAGTTAGTTGATTGCAAGCATACGTTCTATTGCAAGATGTGCCTTTTCTGCAATGTTTTTTGGAACTTTGACTTGATACTTGTTTTCTTGCAATGACGCATATACCTTGTCTAGTGTTATCATCTTCATGTACCTGCATATCGCATTTTCAGACATGGGGATAAATTTTTTGTCAGGATTTTGTTTTTGCATTTTATACAATATTCCAGTCTCTGTTGCCACTACAAATTCCTTTGATTGCGAGTTTTTGGCATGATTCATCATTCCTTCGGTTGACAATATCTGAACTTGTCTTGATCCATAGTCACCTGATGCCACATCATACATTACTGAAGATGTACAACTGCATTCGGGGTGTACCAAAAATTCAGCATTTGCATGTTCTCTGAGTTTTTCTTGTACATCCTGTGAACGAATACCAGCATGAACATGGCATTCACCTGCCCAGATGAACATGTTATTTCTGTTTGTCATCTTTGCAACATAAGAACCAAGGAACATGTCTGGCAAAAAGAGAATCTCCTTGTCTTCAGGAATAGATTTAACAACATTTACGGCATTAGATGAAGTACAACAATAATCAAGCTCTGCCTTTACTTCAGCAGATGTGTTGACGTAGCCTACCGTGATTGCTTTTGGATGCTCTGATTTCCATTTTCTCAACTCTTCTGCATTTATGGTATCTGCAAGTGAGCATCCAGCCCCAAGGTCTGGAATTAATACTGTTTTATCAGGACATGTTATCGCAGCAGTCTCTGCCATAAAGTGAACCCCACAGAAAAGAATTGTCTTTTGGTCAGTCTTTGCAGCCTGTCTTGAGAGTCCCAGTGAATCTCCTACATAGTCCGCAATATCTTGTACATCTGGGAGCTGGTAATTGTGAGCAAGTATTAGTACGTCTTTTTCTTTTTTGAGCTTTAATATCTCAGATTTGATATCCATGTACAAACTAACTAGCATTGATTCATCTTTAAAGCGTCATGATATTGACAAATTTATCGGCAACATTGATCCAGACGGCAAAATTTACCAATCAAGTGCCTATGTTCAAGGGAGAGCCGCAAATCTTTTTGAGGCATTCTATTGCAGCAAGTGTTGCAAGCCTGCTTGTTTTAGGATTGTTTGGGCTAGGTACATTTTCTACCTTTATTGAGAATTTCCCAAATTTCCCCTCAGCGTATATCTCATGAATGTTCTTGCTAGCATCAGGGTCTGCAATTATCTTCACCCTAGTCTTTTCGCTACCAATTCCTGCAAGACTAAGAAGTGCCGCAACATTGATGTTTGCTGGAAATAGTTTTACTGCTTCTTGTGCACTTCCTTCATAGATTACAACAGACGTGGTAATTTTATCAGGATCAATCGTTGACGTTTCGAAAAACTTGGCGCCTTTGAGTGCTTGTGGATTTTTCGTAGTAACCAAAGTTACCAAGTCAAGTTCATCCTGAACAGCCCTAATACCATCAAGTCCTATTATTGCGCCAGATGGAAGATAGACGCGTTTATTGAAGTCCCTACAACCATCCATGACAATATCAAATATTGATTCATCCAACAGTGCACCTACACTCATTATCATCACGTCCTTCCTATTTTGCAATATGCTCAGTACGTCATCCCTTACTGCATCTTGTGATGCAGCCTCTATTATCAGATCCACCGGAGATGCCGCAAGTAGACCGATATTTTCTGTCACGACAGGTTTATTTTGTAACTTGTCAACAAGTTTCTTGGAATTGTCTTTTGAAAAATCATAAATGTGAGTAAGTTTTGCAGAAATCTTTCCAGAGTCTATTGCAAATGCGATCTCTGATCCTATTGCCCCACAACCAAGCAATCCCACTCGTTTCAATCTAATTTTCCAACAGTCTGTCCTCATTAAATCTGTTATCAGGTTTTGTACTAGCAAAATATTGAATTATCAAAGCAAGTCATACAAATCAGGTAAATTGGAAAAACACAAGTCTGTACTAATTGAAAAGGTCTTGTTCAAGATAGCAAAGCAGTGGATAGCGGGAGATACAATGGATGATGCACTCAAGTCTGCACGTCAGGCAAACATGAACGGAATGAATGCAATCTTGAACAAGTTAGGTGAACATATGACATCCAAAGCTCAGGTTAGTCAGACGGTTTCAGATTATCTAACACTTGTTTCAAACTTGCGGAGATCAAAGATAACTGGCGGATTGTCCATAAAGCCAACTCAGGTGGGACTTGCCATCAGTGCAAAAGAATGCATTTCAAATCTTGACACCATAATAGAAAAAGCCCTACAGTTCCAGTCTTTTGTTTGGATAGATATGGAATCATCAGAATACACAGACGCCACATTCAAAATATACCAGACGCTCTTTGAAAAATACGAGAGAGTAGGCATAGTCATACAAGCCAATCTAAAACGTACTTGGAATGATCTGGACATGCTTTTAAAAAAAGGTGCCAAGATTCGTCTAGTCAAAGGGGCATATCATGAAAATTCAGTGAATGCATACAAAACAAGACATGCGGTAGATGAAAACTATAGAAAATTAATGAGTGTTTTATTTGAACATGGAAATGAGTTTGCAATTGCAACACATGATTCCAAGATAATTGATTTGGCGATAGATTTGTCAAAAAAATATGAACGAAAGTTTGAGTTTCAAATGCTAAAGGGAATACGTGATGAGATAAAACCTATTTTGATAAAAAATGAATTCTCTGTTTCAGAGTACATTCCATACGGCACCAACTGGCTCCCTTACTCCATCAGAAGACTAAGGGAGAGAAAGCGTAACATACTTCTTCTTGGAAGTTCATTTATTCACTCACATCGGGTCTGAGTCTGCTCCCTTAGAAATTGTAAAAGATAGTATGCTCCCCCGGCACCTTTGCCAGATATTCCAGAGTCTTTCCATCCCACAAATGGTTGTGCTCCGACCATTGCACCAGTGGTGGCACTAGCCGCCCTATTGGCATATGTAACACCTGCCTCAATTTTTTCAAAAAACTTTTCAATCTCATTTTTGTCTTGGCTGAAAACTCCGGCAGTCAATCCGTAATTGCTCTTGTTTGCCAAGGCAAGTGCCTCATCAAAGTTTTCAAATTCTTCAATGCAGAGAAACGGCAAGAATAATTCTTCGCGTATCAACTCATGATCTTTTGGAAGGTTTACTACAATTGTTGGCGTTACAAAGTTTCCATCTTTGTGTTGTTCATCGGAAACAAGTGAACCTCCACACAGTATAACACCATCTTTTTTTGCAATCTCAACTGCCCTTTGAAATTTTTTTACCGCGGCATCATTTATGACAGGCCCTATGTATGCATCCTGTTCCCAGGGCTTGCCAATTTTTAATGCGCTGGTCTTTGCAACAAGTCTTTCCAAAAACTTGTTTGCAATAGATTTTTGGACATAGACTCGAGAACAAGCGCTACACTTTTGTCCGCTAAAACCAAATGCTGAACGCATGACACCATCTACTGCCTTTTCCACATCAGATGATGAAGAAACTATTGTTGGATTTTTTCCTCCCATTTCAGAGATAAATGGTCGTGGCTTGTTTGTTTCAAATGTAGAATATCCAGCCATTCCCACCTCTTTTGAGCCAGTAAATGCAATCCCATCAACCACATTGCTTTCAACTATTGTTTTTCCAACTATGCCTCCAGCGCCAGTTACAAAGTTTATTGTTGCAGGAGGAAGTTTATGATAGATTAGTTCAATAAACTTGAATCCAGATATTGGTGCATCGCTTGACGGTTTTAAGACAACGGTATTTCCGGTGATCAAAGCCCCAGATGTCATTCCTATTGCAATTGCAGAAGGAAAATTAAATGGCGATATTATTCCCCAGACTCCATATGGCTTGAGAACACTCCTTGTCTTTTCATTTGGAGAAGCGCTTTTGGTTTCCTTTGAAAATCCTTCATTTATCTCAAGTTGCTCAGCGTAAAATCTCATAAAATCTATTGACTCATCTAGGTCACCCATTGCCTCAAGTCGATTCTTTCCATTTTCAAAACTAAGGATTGCTGCAAGGCTAAACTTGTCATGTGAAAAAATGTCTGCAACATCTCGAAATATCTGAACTCTTTTTTGGTATGGTACAAGAGACCATTTGTAAAATGACTCTCTTGCAGTTTCAATTGCGCGTAAAACGTCATCCTTTGTAGCAAGTGGAAAGTTTGCCAATACAAGATTCTTGTCTGCAGGAGATCTGACTTGGAATACATCACCAGAAAAGATCTCCTTTCCTCCTACTATCATTGGATATGCCTTTCCAAAATCCTTTCGTACTTTATCTATAGCATCATCAAAGTTCTTGTGAAACTCATCAGCAGAGTTGTTTTCTACAAATCGCATCCAAGTCTTTTCGTTTTCAAACATGCATGTATTACACAGCACCATCATTTTAACAGTCAGTTTTGTGTTGAATTTGCACTAGCTTGAGAACAAATCTATTTCAAACGAGAAACATTTTATCTCTGCAGGCAAAGGTGTTTTATGCTCAACACTGTATATCGTGACGCAATAAAGAAGCGTGAAGCGGCAAGATCCATCTTCAAGGGCGAGAAATTTGATCAGATAATCAAAACAGCCAGGGAAAACTGGATCGAGTATACCCCTCAGAAAAAAAATGCAGAGATTGCAGGAATAGACAGTAGTTATAACAGTACAAAGTTTCAAGGGCTAGAATTATGGGTAGTAACTGGCGTATCAGTAAAATCAGACGGCCAGATAATAACTGAGAATCACAACCAGGGACTTGGTCAACCTACGCCTGAACTTGAGACACAGGCAAGCAAGATGGAGGTAGAGGCATGCATCAACTCAGTAGACAAGGCAGACTTGGTGGCATTGGATGGTTCGCTCTATTCACAGTTTCTTACCAGGCAGACATCGCTTGGAAACTCCATCACGTCTGCAATAAAAAAAAGAAACAATGTAATTTTCATATCAAAAACGTCATCTGCAAGAAAACAATTTGAAAAACTTGGCTCCGTGGCAGGTGATATTTTCTATTACAACCACGCAATCAAGACACCTGGCTTTAGCAAAATATTTGTTGATACCAGTCTAGGACCTGGCAAAATAATATCCTATGTCTACGCAAGACTAAGAGATTCCACTCCACTAATCAAAATAGAACTTTTAGGTTCAGATCACATGGAAAATGAAATAAAATCACTTCTTGACATGATAACAAAAAATAGCGTAGGCGGATACCCGTACTCGTTAAAGCTTGCACATGAAAACTGCAAGATAACCAATGCAGATCTTGCAAGACTTGTTAGTCTATATGGACTAGGAAATGAAATTGGTTCAAGAGAGGTGTTGAGTTGACAATAGGTGTAGTAATAGGGGAATCAAGACCTACAGATGTTACGGTCCAATCATCAAAGCCGCTTTCAGTTGGAGAATATGTAATAATTGATTCTCAAGATGGGCAAATTCTAGGTCTTGTTGAAAAATCAATCATATCAAGCGAAGCATTAACAGATGTCAGAAATTTTGATGAGGCTGTAGAAAGCAAAGAAGTTGCCGATATCAATTCACGAGATAAAAATTACAAGGTAAAGATAGGAATACTTGGCTTTTTGGACAAGTTACAAAAGGGTCAGATGATTCTGCCAGCAGTGCCGCCATTGCCTGGTACTTCAATTCTTGAGGCAACACAAAAAGACCTTGGCGTAATATTTGGACCCATGACAGAAGAATGGGTCAGAATCGGCTCTCTTTTGAGAAACTCTAGCATCGAGGCCAAGATTAATGTCAACAAGATTGTATCAAGACATCTAGCTATACTTGCAATGACTGGCATGGGAAAGAGTAATCTCGTATCCCTCATTGCAAGACATGTTGCATCACTAAATGGCACCTTGATTATTTTTGATTACCACAATGATTATGAGAATTTGGATGTGCCAAAGATAAATTACATGCTGGCAAAGATAAATCCCAGACTTTTACCTTCAGACAAGCTAGCAGAAGTAATAGAGCTAAGAGAGAATGCAGACAAACAACAAAGAGCATTACGAGAGTCTCTTACAGAGTCAGTGAAACAGTCAAAAGATTTCTGGCAAGCCCTAGAAGAGAGTACGGCATCGTTTGGTCGGACTGCCAAGGGCTATGCAGACAGTGCAAGCAGGGTTTTAGACAAGATAGATGACGCAAAACACAGATTTTCAGACATACTGGATCCAGATTGTGGAGATCCAGTAGATCTTATCAAGGAAGGTAGGGTCAATGTGTTGAACATATCAGAGCTCAGCGAGAGACAGGCAAACGCAGGACTATCATATTATTTACAAGAGTTATTGCAGCACAGAAAGGATGCAGTGTGGGAAAGGAAGGGCAAGTCATCAAGTAAAAGAAACAACAAGTTTCTTGCACCAATATTTGTAATAATAGAAGAAGCCCATGTCTTTATTCCAAAAGGCGAACATACCGATACAAAATACTGGGCATCAAAAGTAGCAAGAGAGGGTCGCAAATTTGGAATTGGTCTAGGGGTCGTGTCTCAAAGACCACGAAACATCGATCCAAATGTACTAAGCCAGATGGGTTCACTTGCAATAATGAAGATAGTACAAGACGATGATCAGCAACAGATTGCATCTGCTGCAGAATCACTAAGCAAAGATCTACTATCACAACTTTCATCTTTGAATATTGGTGATGCCGTTTTGGTTGGACAATGGGTGAACCTACCATCAATTGTACATGTGGACGAAGTAAAGAGTAAGAAATCAGGATCTGATTTGAATGCAGTGTCAGAGTGGAACCAGACCGACAAATTCAAGCAAGTCGCAAAAGAATCTACCAAGTCAATGATTCAAAAAGACCTGCTACTAGATTGAGATGATCTTTTCACATATCTCCGATACACACCTTGGTTTTGTACAGTATCATTCAGAAGAACGTGAAAATGATGTGTACACTGCATTTGATGAGGCAATTGATACATCAATAAAAGATCATGTCGATTTCATCATACTGGCAGGAGACATATTTCATGTCCCAAACCCAAGTGGAAAGGCAATTGTTGTTTTAGCAAACGCCTTAAAGCGCCTAAAGAAAAACAACATTGAATCTTTCTTCATCCTGGGAGATCATGATATTAGTAGAATTAGGGCGACCCCAGTTCCCTGGGTATATCATAATCTAGAGTTTTCAAAGTACATTGGAAGCGGCAAGCCAGTTATCTACAAAGATGTTTTAATTGCAGGATTTGACAAGCGTAGAAAGGCAGAGATTGAATCATTTGAAGATGACTTTTCCCAAATTGATGCAGATGCAAAAAAACACCAGGGGCACAAAATATTGGTCTTGCATCAGGGAATTACAGAAATTAACAAGTTTGCAGGAGAGTTAAATTCCACAGATCTTCCAAGGAATTTTACATATTATGCAAT
>JARCRW010000074.1 GCA_029850515.1 Nitrosotalea sp.
GGTATGATGGGTCAATACATCGTGGCATGGGCTCTTGGAATTGACAATATTTCGAATGATACATGGCAATCGTATGATCTCTTAAGTCCCAATGGAAAGAAGATCGAAGTTAAAACAACTTCTTATCTACAAGTATGGAAACAAGTCCGAAAACCTATTCCACAATTTAAAATTCGTAAGACTTATGCTTTCTCAAAAGATACGGGTTATTCTAAAACTAATGATTTTCAAGCTGACATTTATGTCCTTTGTTATTTTTTTGAGAACAACAAAGAGATAGCAGATGTAACAAATCTGAATCAATGGAAATTTTGGGTATTCCAAAGAACAACTATCGAACTTTTGTTTGAGAAAAGGATGACTGTTCGAGTTTCTGAATTGGAGAAGAAGTTTGCATCTGTTCAAGCTACCGACCTTGGAAAAGTAATTCTGAATTATTGATAATCTTGACTTTACAAGGTAAGAGAAACCACTATAACGTCAAACTCCTTCGAGGGTATGGCTTCTCAATCAATGTAAAAGATTCGAAAATTGTTCTAAAGAATACCTTGTAGATCAACCGAATGTGTTATAGTATAGCATCATTTGACAGATGTATGAAGCCAAGCAGTAATTTAGTACCATGGAATAAGAAACATTTTGCTATTGTTACACTTGTCACAGTTGTATCTGTTGTCAGTATATTTGCTGCAAATTATGTAATTTTAAAGAATCACTCCTCTACTATCTTCTGGATAATACCATTTCTGATATGGATGGTCTTTAACTCAAAAAAAGGAAAGTTTGGAAAAAAATACTATGGTCCTATACCATGGTCAGTCGCAGTAGTGGTTAGTGCACTAGCAATAATATTCGTTAGCAGTATGAAATTGACCGGTTGATTCTAAAGTATATGGAAGATGGTGACTGGCCTGTAACAACTGAAATGGTTGCTAAAAGAGCCGGTGTAATCTGGAATACTACACAGGTTCTCCTTTACAAATTACAATCTGAAGTAAAGATCAAGGGCAAGAGAGTTGGAAGACAAAACCAATGGATGAGAATTAGAAGTTAAAAAAAGGTGGTATGACAATTATTTTTAGATATACTTGGTCATTTTCAAGAGTTTAGATAGCCTTCTGTTATCCTCTTGCTTATTTTCCACAGTGCTCTGTCTGCCACTTGCCTTCCATATTCCTCTCGTAGATACGTCATCATGCTCTTTCGAACTCTGCCGAATCTTTCCTTATCCTTGATTATTGCTTCTTCACAGTTCAAATCTCCTTGTTGAGACCTCCCCGGTCCCCTTTTGTTGTGATTTTACCTTCATCTAGTCTTGAATTATCTCGCATTGTCTCTTTTTCTGTTAAAAAACAAACATCCAACTATCTTTACTGACCTCTGGAAAATTACCCCACAATTAGTGAAAGAATTAGGAACGAAATATTCTTGCACCGAGTTAGATACACAAAAAATGTTCTAAAAGATAGAATTGAAAAATTAAAACTTGCATTAGAAGAAAAATTAAAAGGAAATTAAAATCAGTAAAAGAAAAAACAAAAGTTCTACAAAGACTCTATTGCTTTTACAATTTCTTCAATTGATGGAGGGTGTCAAGAAAACAATCTTCCTTTTTTGACAGGTACGTATCAATATGGCTTGTTAATATAATCTAGTCCACAATTCAAGGTAATTGTCAGACGATAATTCTCAGATAAGTATCAGAAATACTTCATATGAAGATATACCAAAGATAGTGGAATTACAAGAGGTTTCTTTTCCCCAGATGGCAATAGAGGGAATGATTTGGAAACCCAATCACTTGGAGAACCATCTGAAAGTGTTTGCCCAAGGTCAATTTGTTGCTGAGTATGATGGACAAATTGTAGGATCCGTAAGTAGCCTAATAGTCAAACTGGATCCGGAATACAAAGAACATACTTGGACAGAGGTCTGTGGTGGCCCAGAATTTAAAAATCATGATCCTACTGGTGATAGTCTATATGGTGCAGATGTATCAACACATCCTGATTATCGAAGACTTGGAATTGCAACATTACTCTATGATGCAAGAAAGGATCTTTGCATTAGATTAAATCTAAGAAGAATAATTGCAGGTGGGAGATTGTTCAACTATTGCGAATTTGTGAATAAAATGTCACCTGATGAATATGTGCAACAAGTAATTGAAGGAAAAATAGATGAACCGGTACTTGGATTTCAGCTAAAAAATGGATTCAAGTTTGTCAAGGTTTTACAAAATTATCTCAAAGATAGTAGATCAGTAGACTATGCTACTTTCATAGAATGGAAAAATCCAAACTATCAGGTGATTTGATTGATAATTGATTGTCATACTCACCTAAATCAGTACGAATCCCTGGAAAAGATTTCTTCACTTGAAGACAGGGTAAAGGAATTGCTTTTAGAAATGGCAAGTCATAACGTAGATTATTCCATTGTTCTTTCATCATACCAAGTAAATGAACATAGACCATCAGTACGACAGTTAATTGAATCTACAAAGAAATATGACAACATAGGATTAGTTGCAGGGTTTAGTATTGATAATCACACTGAAGCTGATTTGAAACAATATAGAAAATGGATAAAAGATGGTTCAGTAAAAGGGCTGAAAATTTACTGTGGCTATGAGCATTATTATCCGTATGACAAAAGATATCAAAAAGTCTATGACACTTGTGTGGAATTTGGAGTTCCAGTGATGGTACACACCGGAGATACATTTTCTGAAAAAGGCAAGCTGAAATTTTCACATCCTCTCCATCTAGATGAAGTTGCAGTTGACAATCCGGAGCTGAAGATTGTCATGTGTCATCTTGGAAACCCATGGATTGAAGATTGTCAGGAAGTGGTTTACAAGAATGATAATGTTTATGCAGATATGTCAGGTTTGGCAGTTGGCAAATTTGATCACTTTTTTGAGGAAAGAATGGTTGAAAAAGTTGCAGAATTGATCAATTATGCAGGAGAGCCGCGTTATCTTCTATATGGTACTGATTGGCCAATCTCAGACATGGGTTCATATCTTAATTTTGTTTCAAAATTAAAGTTAAAGAAAGAATACAGGAACAAATTGATGTATCAAAACGCAAAAGATCTTTTTAATATCTGATATTTTCCATCCCAAAATATGCCGTCTCTAATGAAATTTTGTTATCTTTTAGAGTGATGGATACTCCATATCCCTTGAGAAATTTAACGTTGTAATGGTTTTGTTGTCCTTTTCAAGCCATAACTTACCACCATTTTCTTGTCACTGCAAGAATCATTCCTCCGGATGACAGTAAGCCTATTTCCAAACCAAGATATCCTGAATAATGCTTATTGATGTCATCTGTTGTTACACATCTGAGATTTGTGCAAACAGTTGGTATGCCATTACGCAGATGTTCTCTGGAATCGAAGTCATTCATAGCATAAAAATAGTTTACAGTGTTGCTCGTAGTCATCAAAATGCCAAAACCTAGTAAAATTCCCGCAGGAACAATGAAAAATAATACTTGCTTCTTCACAAAAAATCATTATCGACATTATGATTTAACCAATTTCCAACAAATCCCACTGACGTAATGATTCTAGTTATGGCGAATTTTTTAGGCGCAGATGAGGGCTTTCCTTTTTGTCGATAGCTAGTAAAAATGGTTTACCTCTAAATTACGCTTGAGGGCATGCTGTTGTCGTAAAGGTTAAGGTTTAGAAAACAGATCAGTCATTATTGAAAAAATCACAGGAAATTACTCAAACTTCTAGTTGTAATAAATTCAGTTATCAGGATTTATCAAATTGAACGCCTGTAAAACATGTGGACATTCAAAGGAGGATCATAAAGGAGTTGCCATGATATGTATGAAACAAGTGGGGAAAAACCCTCATGAACTCTGTAATTGTAATTGGTTTGATGATGGTACAACTCACGTTTTGCCAATGAGGTTTAATCTATTCATATCAACAGAGAAAGAACACGCAAAACAAGAAAATAAGTGACTCTCAAAGGAAAAAAGAATCATTACAACGTAAAATTCCTTTGAGGATATGGTGTACCAATCAATTTGAAAAACAATCTCATCTTTCTCAAGATAATTCATAGTCAATGATGAACCAACATTTTTTCATGAGATATTTTTCAAATCTTCAGCGAGTTTGAGAAGCCATGTCTTGTTGGGTTGGGACCATTGATTACAACTTTCAAGCAATCTTTTTAAGTGTCATAATTAGTGCTAAGGGATAAATGAATAGAATACTTCTATGCAGTTTTGTTATGATGGCATTATTGCTTGCAAGTTTTGCCGTTCCTGGGGCATTTGCCACCAAGGGCCCGCGTGACATAGAGGCACACCCACCAATTCATATCAAAAGATTTTCTGGGACATCTCCTTCAGGTTATGGCCCGCAAACAATATGGACTGCTTACAGTTTCAATAATTTAGCGTGTACACATACCACTACAACTGACTGGACTGACCCAAATCTCTGTGGACATGGTCAAACGATTGCAGTTGTAGATGCATATGATGACCCAAACATAGCAAGCGACCTTCAAACATTTGACAGTCAATATGGTCTACCTTCTTGTCCTGCGGGTTCTTGTTTTGTAAAAACAGAACCACAAGGAACCCCTAAGACAAATTCTGGTTGGGCCTTAGAAATGTCACTTGATGTAGAATGGGCTCATTCCATTGCACCTGGTGCTAAGATTATCCTTGTTGAAGCAGCAAACAGCAATCTTGGTAATCTTCTCAGTGCAGTAGATACTGCTGTAGGACAAGGCGCTCAACAAGTTTCTATGAGCTGGGGTGGTTCGGAATTTTCATCAGAATCTAGTTATGATTATCATTTCAATAGTGGCATAACTAGCTTTTTTGCATCATCTGGAGATAGTGGAAGTGGTGTAGAATATCCAGCTGCATCTCCTTATGTTATATCTGTAGGTGGTACCACACTTGATGTCGACAGCTCAGGCAATTACGTTAGTGAATCTGCATGGAGCGGTAGTGGTGGAGGAGTAAGTGCATATGAATTAAAACCGATCTACCAGAATAATTTCCAGCCATATGCTGGAAGGTCAATACCCGATGTATCTTATAATGGCGATCCAAACACAGGTGTAGCTGTTTATGACAGCGTTCCATATTTTGGTCAAAGCGGTTGGTTCGAAGTTGGTGGAACCAGTGCCGGTGCACCACAGTGGGCTGGCATATCCGCAATAGCAAATAGCGGGAACGCAAAACTCGCGTCAGCATCATTTGGAACAAGTAGTGCTTTTTACGGAGCGGCCTCTGGAGCTGAATCGAATCCTCAAACTCTTCCATATATCGTAAATTATCATGATGTTACAACAGGAAGCAACGGAAACTGTGGTTCAATTTGCAATGCAGGACTAGGTTATGATGAAGTAACGGGCGTTGGAAGTCCACAGTCAAATAATCTTATTCCATATATTACACCAACTCTTACTCCTGACTTTGCACTTTCCTCAAATCCGTCCTCATTGACAGTTAACGCAGGAGGAAGTGCCAGTAGTTCAACAATAACCATATCATCAATTAATGGATTTTCTGGAACTGTGAACCTTGCAGTTACTTCACCCTCAGCACTAACTACTACACTGTCAACATCGTCAGTTTCAGTTTCATCAAATCCTGGCTCTGCCACGCTTACCATATTAGCTGCTAGCAATGCTGGAGGCACGTATTCAGTTGTAGTGACTGGCACAAGTGGCACATTGATTCATTCAACAACAGTTACTGTCACAGTTCCAACTGTTTCATCTGCACCGCAAAACTTGGTGGCTACTGCAGGTAATAATCAAGTATCATTAACATGGAATCCACCTGCATCTGATGGAGGTTCTCCGATTACTGGCTATGATGTATATCGTAATGGTACAGAGATTGCCCCAAACATCACATCTACCAGTTACACTGACACTGGACTAACAAACGGTGATACTGATACTTATCAAGTAACAGCAGTTAACGCAGTTGGCCAATCCCAACCATCCAACAGCGCATCTGCTACACCTGCAGCAACACAGACTCTCAATGTCGTAGTTACAACAGACAAGCCTTCATACCCGCAAGGGTCACAGGCACACATCACAGTCACTGTTACTGGCCCAGCTCCAATTAGTGGTGCATCCATAACGTTGACAGTAACGAATCCCAGTGGCGGAACCTCGCAAGGAACTGGCACAACAAACTCCAATGGGCAAGTGACCTTTACCTATCATGTTCTAAAACATGCTCAAACGGGTACGTACACAGCTAGTGCTAATGCAATAAAATCAGGATACTCCCCCGGTAGCGGTTCAACAACATTTAATGTAACTTAGATTCTTTCGGGTTATCAAGACCTGAATACGGATCTCTAAATTAAGATTTTGAATCTAGCTGAAATTTTGTTTGTACAGACCGACGTTATGAATGATGGTTTTCCACATGTTCTTGCCATCTACTTTTATCATGGCTGATTCTGGAGTCTTGTACTTCAAAACATCTTTCTCCTTCTACTCGGGTCTCAATGATCTGATGGGATCTATTTTTGAGTTAAAGTTATCATGTTATTGCAGAACATATATCGGCAAGCACCTGTGAATTGTATTCTCCCATATGCGATTTCACAGTGCTACGAGGAATAATTTTGCAAATCACATTTGGCATGAGATAATCCGCCGTTACGTAGATTCCAATTAAGAGGCATCCAATTAAAATTATAAGTCCAAACGGTATTTGCATTGAATTATTCTACCTAGTGTTGTCCTATAAGAGTCATTTTATATTATTTCAAATATAAACAGTTTTTACAATATCATTTTTGTACAATTCTACCAAGTTTTGTCCTGTATGCTGGGCATGCCCTGGGAATGCACACGATCGTTGAACATCGTACTACATTTCTTACACGAATTCTTTTTCCTTACTATCCCCATTAATGGTATGATTTAACTAGGAACTAGCATATCGGAAATTATGGGGCAGAAAGCATCAGGGATAGAAAGGTTTCTTGCTCCATCTATAAACAAAATAGAAGAAGAATTAAAGTCAATTCATGCTGAGATTAATACTGTAAAAACAAGAATGGATGAGACTGACAATAGGCTGGCAAAGTTAGAAGAAGAGCGTAAACGTCTTACAACTAGGATGGACAGGACTGACGATGGAATGACAACTGAATCCAAAGTCTTGTTTGATAGTGTAAATGAAATGGGAAAACAGAACAGGGATGAGATTGACATCCTAAAACGCGCAATTGATGTTGCACAAAGAAGGCTAGTCGTTCTCGAGGCTAACATGAAAGAACTTGGTAAATGATTTGATCTCCAGTTAAATTTCACCGAGTATCTAAAAAATAATCCTTGTATTCTGTATTTTACCGATAAGCCATATTCTGAAAATAATGATTTCCAATGATTCTTGTTTTATTGATCTAAAACATTACAATAATATCCTATTTTTGAGAGTAAACTAGGGCCGTTCTATTTTTGTTGACATCGCATAAAATGACACACTGTATTTTAAGTAAAAATTCTTAGCAAATATGTTTGGCAATGATTTTTCCTGCGTTGATTTAACAAATGCAAGTATAATAAATGGAAACTTTGGTGGTGGGATGGTATGGTATGGTATGGCTGGCGTCCATCTTAAGACGTAAATGTGTCATGTCTTAATACTGCGACCGCTGATCTTTCACTCATTGGCGATTTCACCTATGGCCAAGTTTTACAGATTACATCTTGTCATGCATATGTTACCATGTATCGTAAAACTTAGAATCAAGTAAAACAGTGTTCTAGTATGGATGTCAAACAAAAGAGTTTCAAATGCAAAGAATGCGGAATGCAATTTGACGACCCTGTACGATTAGAGAGACACTTTCATGCAGCGCATCCAAGCAAACATGATGGTTTTAGACAGAAAATGTATTGGGAATAGATAATCTACTCTGAACAAAAGTAACTACTAAAACGCCAAGATTACTAGAAAGTCTTAACCGCCTAATGATACTATCAAATAATTCTTAAAAATGACCCGCCTGACGTTTGAAAATTAGAATTCAATTTAAATAATGGATTTTTTCCATGATAATGATTGGACAAAGAGACAACAATTCTAAAAATCGACGAAATAATAAAAACACTATATGAATCAAAAAAACCATTGACGATTTTAACGCCTGATGAGGTAAAATCAATCCAAGATGTAGACAAGGAAGATCACACCAAGCTTGCAAATAGGCTAGAAGATTTGGTTGTCTTGCTAAGAGATGATCCTGATAACAAGAGAAAGATACGAGATACACGCCAGATAGCCTTTGATGAATTTGGCCACGTAAGCCCTGTGTGGGATGTCTTGAAATCAGTAGAGGCCTTGTTCTAGAACTATTTCTATAAAATATGTCGATAACCGAAATCTAATTCTATGCAGATGTTATGCTACAACTAGCTTAAACTATTACAACCAGAGTTTGAGAAAATCCATAATTCTTTATAGGCAATTTTGAATTATAATTTTAATGCGAATACAAACAGGGTTAATTGTCATTTCAACGCTGTTCTTTTTGACCATGAACTCTGTTCACGCCCAAGTTGATCCGGGCAACGATCCTGCCATGTGGAGCTATGTAGATCCTACCCAGTTCGGAATAATACTTGTTGCATTAGTTGTGGTTGGTGGCGGGTTTACAATATATTTCCGCAGAAAACCTGCTCCGAAAAGTGATGATACCTAGGTTTTAGGTTTTGTAATTTTTTTGGCGCGTAATTTTTCAAGCCCTGGAATCATCATTGTAATGATGGCAATAAATCCAAAAATAACTGCTGCCCATCCTGCAATGTATGACTTGTAAGTGTGCATGACAAGAAATGACACCACGGAGAGGCTAAACGTGATTAATGACATGGCAAAAAATGACTTTATCAATTCATGATATCTTGACTAGCTGCTGATTTAGCAATTTCTATTGATACGAAAAAGATCGTATGATTCTAGCAAACAATTTATCACATATGACATAATATACAGTCGACCACCAGGACTCGACGGGATGATGTTAGTATGGCAATCCTTTGACCGATTGAGGTACGGTGGTTAATCTTTTTTAGTCTAGTCTGAAATGTATCTGTGTTGGGCTTTTTTGGCAGTAAAAAAGAAGAATATTGTGCAGTTTGCAAAAAAAGGACCCCTCGGACTAGCAAGCCAAAAAAAGAATGGAATGTCAAAGGACAAGTGTGTGCAAACTGTTACGTGGATTTGATGAAAAAACCTGTGGCTAAAAAAACTAATAGCGATGACATGTGTATTGCATGTGGAGACGAGCCAGGGGGGCTAAATCTATGGAGACCGAAAAAAGAATGGGAACTAAAGGGATGGCTTTGTGAGCCTTGTTTTGATGAATGGGAAAAATCAGACAATGAATTGAAAAAAAACTGTATTGTGTGTAATGCAAAACTTGGTTTTATGCCACGTCGTGCAAAAAAAGTATGGAATCTCAAAGGATATCTGTGCAAAAACTGCTGGAATCTTCAAGACTCAAAAACTTAGAAAACTAATGCCCGCAGCTTGATTACTCTGGAGGGTTTTGAACAAATACATTGCAAACAAGTATGTCAGTCTTTGAATCTCTGTACTGAACATTACATGTCACAAATTTGCCTTTTAGGGCACGCTCTAGATCGTAAATGGTTTTTTCTTCATATTGTGGATTTGTAGGATCATCGACTTTGGCAATCATTATTCTTTCGATATTACCATATTCTTCCTTGTTGTCTTTGCGAAAGTGTGTTACAGACATTTGAAAAGTATTTCCTGACAAACAGGCAATTACTGGCCCACCTATTCCGTCTCCCATGTCTTGTATGATTTTTGCACATCGTAATTAACTATATCATTTCAGGATCATATGTTGCAAGAAACAATCAAACATGTTTTTCAAATAATTACATGTGCTAATCATTTTGTCATGTATTGTATGTAGCTCTAAGTAATTTACTGGCAAGATCTTTATGATGTAGAACTAGAAAATAAAGCCATGAGTAAAACAGAAATGCTAAGCGAGAGGGCAAACAGACCAGAGACGAAAGAAGTCTATGCAGTATACCGACAGAATCTAAGCCGTTACTTTGATGAAGTAGAGAAAAACATAACGCAATACATTGAGGCAATTTCTCACCTGCAGCAAGAGTTTACATCGACATGTAAAAATGCAATAGATAATACAATTGCATTCCAACAGGATATGATGACAAAGAGCGGTCTTGGCACAAATCTTCCACAATCCTATCTGAAATCAATCAATGATACAACAGACGAATTTGTAAAAACAAGTTCCTTGCAGAACAAGGCTGTGATAACTGCAATAGATGCAACAAGACAGAACATAAAGACATTCAATGACAACTTGAAGGCGTTTACAACTATGGATACGAGCATAATTCAATCGTGGTTTTCATCTTGGAAACCTGCACGAAATCCATAGATCTCTTTTTTGTTTTTGTATCTGGCATATCTGTAAAATGATTTGTACTTTGAAGAAAACTCCTGACGATGTGAACTATTTTAGTATGATTTCCCATTCATGCTTGCAGTCTTCACACAGGAAATAGTAATGCATTCCGTCGCTTTTCTCAATTGGATCCATGTATTGACCGGTATTCTTTGACATGCATTCAAGACATTCACACTCATTCATTTTTTATCCGTGATACTTTGCACAAAATTAATGCTTCTGAACATTTTTCTGCAAACTGGTTTCTATCTATCTTGGCGACATGAATTGCCTTTTGGAATCATCTCGGGTCGTTTTTATAGTTCTTGGGGTGATTCTATTCTATGATGCACTGTATCAATTCTAGGTGTAGGGCAAGGATTACTCGGGGTGTGGCATGTAGCAAATGCGGTCTTGACAACTCACGCGAAGCAGGAAGGATTGGACTTGAAATTCTTGAAGAAAGAGGAGTTGAGGAACTAGATGAGTTTATGCTCGTCCATTTCCCTGATGAGAACAAGCGAAAAAAGCTCAGACATGTCATGCTGCAAATAAACTATAATGAAAACAGGGCAAAACAGTATGATGCGTCAAACCGCCATAAAAGATAATGAAATAAAAGATTATCCAAAACCAACTTTGATTCCTACAATTTGTATCAGAAACAATGTTTATACTAGATCCAGTACAAAGAAGAGGCATGGAACCTAGTCAAATAGATGGACTGAAAAAGAAACTGAAAAAGAATAACGACGATGCACTAGACTTTGTGCAAAAACTAGAATCTACATTAACAGACTTTGAAAAGACTGGAAACTTGTCAGGCAGCTACTCTGAGATTAAAAAAGCAGTACTTGCATACAAGGACAAGATAATAAGTCAAATCTAGTAAATGTTACATCCGGATTTTCAAACATTGCAAATCGTCTAGTATTGTTTGAAACATTACCTGTGATTATATTTTGAAGGATAGATATCTAATTCGCCTGATGCTGTTATTTTAAAAAGTGTCGTATTTTTGTTAATTTTTCTCTCGGATCTCTATGTGTATGCCCTCGGTAGTGGAGCGAAGACTCTGGTAGGGATAATGATCGGTAAAATATCTTGAAATGTCATCATCAAATGTAGCAACAAGTCGTGTAGAGTTGTACATGTCAGCAAGCTGTCTTCCTCTGTTAAAGTCTACCATGTAATGCGGATCAGCCACTAGGACAACTTTGGTTGTGTTGATGGGCTCGAAGAGTATCTGGGAGTAATCTGGCGGGACATTATTCTTGTGAAACACATCGCTGAATATCCACGTATATGTGGGGCTAGCAAGAATGGTGGTGTCATTACCAATTGACTGGTTTACAACAAAAGATGTTGCAGAATACTCGGCACTTGTCATGTCTGTAGTTATGAGTTGCACAAGGCCCATCATGCCAAAGGCACAGATTCCTAAAACAAATACAATCATACCATCTTTGGAAATTTTTCTTTTAGGTATCTTTTCAAATGACTTTACAATCAACACTCCGGCCGCAATACACATCACAGGTATGACTGGAATCCAGTAAAAGTACTGGCTATAGCCTATGAGATACAGAAAAACCACAAACGGAGCAAACCATCCAAGTATCAGATAGTCCCTCCTGATTGCTGCAAAGCCAATGCCTGCTGCTCCAAGTCCAAATAAAACAGGATCCATGTCTGCAAATGATCCTGATATTGAATTCAGATCAGGGCCACCAACCCTGTGTGTCTGGAAATAAAACACATCATGCACCCAATAGTTAAAGTGCCCTGCCTCTATGCTCTGGACTGGCCACAGGAAGGGAATCAAAATTACTGGTACAATCCACAATGCCAGTAACTTGAAGCGTTTGGTATTGCTGAAAAAAACAATGCCGCCAACCAAGGGAATTGTAGTAAAGGCAGGAATTTTTGTAAATACTGCCAGTCCAAGACATATGCCAGATAACAAAACTAGTCCGGTAACATGTTTGGAATTTTTAGAGTAGAGTGCAGTCCATATTGACAGCAAAAGAAAAGGCAACAAGATTGAATCAAGTAATATTCTGCGAAAGATCCATGATATTGGCATCACCGAAAATAATACTGCAGAAACCAATGCTACCTTTTGCCCGTAGCGTTTGCCTGCTATTTTGTATACGAGAAATGTATCTGCAACCGCAAGTAATCCCATGATGATTCTTGGTATTGTATACAGGATGGCAATGGAGTTGGTATCACCTGAGGAGTGCAGAGAGCTGGGATATCCTATGAAACCAAGTATTACTGCAAGAAATGTTTGTCCAAAAAATGGATGATCATAAAATGATCCTTCTTGGGGGCCTAGGCCATTTAGTACATGCATTGCCCTGTGCATGTATACCCCTTCATCAAAGAAAACATCTGGAAAGCCAGCTACATTCCAAAGATGAACAAAAGCAGAAACTATCAGTATGGATATTATCAAAAGGTGATACTTGTTGGCAAATTCAAGTCTTGCATTCAATATGTTGTGACATTTTTCTAATGCATTAAACTTATTCCAGTTTGTATTGTTTTGTGCAGGTTTATGCTCCAGTAGGAAGATGCATCAATTTTTTGAACCATGTTGATGTTGTGCATATCGCATGGGATGAAAACTCTCCAAATTGAAAAATTAGGTCCACTTGGTATCCTGAAGATGAACTGTGAATGATGCCAATCATCTTGTACTGTTTTATCTGGCTTTTTCTAATCTTGTGGCCTGGCAAAATCATCCCAAAAACGTCTATTGTTTGCAAACTAGGGTGTTCTTATATTGGGGGTTCTCATTTGGCATAACACCCAAAGACCGAATTTTGATGTATTATGAAGTGATGGATATAATTTATTAATAGATTTAAAGCGGAGGAATCGATGAAAATGTCAAAACCATTTGGCGCACTATTTGGTCTTTTGGCTCTAGTTGCTATCTTAGGTGTAGCACCAGCATTTGGACAAACAGCAAATGAAATTGATATGGTAAAGGGCGCAGGCGCTTCCGCATCAGCGGCTTGTGTCACTGCAAATAATTGCTTTTCTCCAAATCCTTTGAATGTTGCACCAGGAACAACAGTAACTTGGAAAAATACTGACACCGTAAGTCATTATGTGACAAGCGGTAAACCATCCGACGAAACAACTGGAACTGTGTTTGATAGCGGTAATTTGATCAAGCCAGGCAGTACATTCCAATTTACTTTTGCAAATGCCGGCACATACGATTACTTTTGCACTGTTCATCCTTGGATGACAGGTCAAGTAATTGTAGGAGCAGCTAGTACCACACCAAGTACTACAATGTCAAATATGACAACAACTATGTCTAACATGACAACTACACCAGCTGCAACAACACCAACTACACCAGCTGCAAACACTACAACAACTACACCAGCTGCAAACACTACAACAACTACACCAGCTGCAAACACTACAACAACTAC
>JARCRW010000075.1 GCA_029850515.1 Nitrosotalea sp.
ATATGATAGAGTGTTATGCTCTTGTACCAGTTGTAGGTGTAGTTATTATGGAAAAGGATCTGTTAACCAATTTCTATGCGGTGGTTGTACAAATGGCATACACAGCGGAATGAGATCCATTGCAAAATCTAAATTATAATAGACAAATACCAGATCTAGTTTTTCTTCACCTCTTGTTCCTTTTTTGATGTATGCAATCGACTAACTTTCCCTCTTCAACTTAATTGCGCAATATTTTCCCATAATTCCATATTTTATGTAATTTAAGAAATTACCATAACAGCGTTTAATATTCTGAAACTCACATAAAACACAGATGGGAGTGATATCAAGTTAGATCAAATAGATTCTACAAACTTGGAAGATAAGGATTCAACTAGTCAGAAAAAAATGAATGCACCAATTCCAAAAAAACACGCAATTATTTGGAAATGTTATAGGTGCAACATTACATTCAATAATGAAAATATTTCAAAGATACACAAAAATATCACAAAGCATCACATACAAAAGATAAAAGTTCTAAATTTCTGATTACAAATATACTGCGGATGTATGACTCGTTATCACACGACAACGGTGCTAACCAAATTGTGTTATTACTTATTACAATTGATTTTAGAATATGCTAGAACTGTATGCATTCTAGTAATTTTTTATTTTTTTATCTATTGCAAGAAACAATCCAGAAATAAGAGATTGTGGCCTTGGTGGACATCCTGGAATGTATACATCGACTGGAACTATTTTATCAATTCCTCCCGTAGTTGCATAAGTATCCCCAAATATTCCACCACTACAAGCACATGCTCCTACTGCAATCACAATTTTAGGGTTCGGGGTAGCTTCAAATGCACGTTTCAATGCTATTTCCATATTTCTAGATGCTGGACCAGTTACCAGTAAAACATCCGCATGACGAGGTGATGCGACAAAATGTATTCCAAACCTTTCAATGTCATAAATTGGATTGTTTAATGCCGTAATTTCAATTTCACAGCCATTACACGAGCCAGCATCTATTTGACGAATAGCAAGGGAGCGGCCAAACATCTTGTGGATTTTATTTTTGAGATCAATGCCTATTCGTTCATACGATTCTGAAGATTGAACTTGTGGAACTAATTGTTCTACCAGTCTGCTTTTGGTCTGGGTCGGTTTATCAGGTTTATTCATCATTTTAATCAATTTTGGAGCAATCTCACTGCAATAGCCACACATGATACATTTTCCATGATCCACTTGCAAATCCTTGCCGTCCCCTTTGACGGATGTGAGTGCTTTTGTCGGACAGGCCGATTCTGCCAATCCTATTTGATCATTTATGGCTCCAGTGTTGAGAACTATTCCGCCTCTGTAATTATCGGCAATAAATGAATTGTCTAAATCTCTGATTGTTTCCGAACTATTGCCCATTATTCCCTTGGTTTTGTTAGTCATAGATCATTTCCCGTGTACGAAAGATCTAAACTCTTATTGACTAGAGGAAAATCTGGAACAATGTCGTTGAGTATTGCATGTTCAATCATGGGCCAATTACAAAAAGAAGCTGTCCTGATCTTGTATCTGAATATAGAGTTGTTTTCCCCAATCATAATCCAATGAATAGTCTGCCCCCTATGAGATTCTGAATATCCGAGTGCAGATCCGTATGGCGTTATCAGTTCTGGCGGATTTGTGAACATGTCATCGCTAGCAAGATTGAGTGACTCTTCTATTATTGTCATAGAGTTTCGAACCTCTTTTACACGTAATTCAAACCTAGCAAGTACGTCGCCTGAACGCTTTTCCATTTCAATTTGTTCTTCTACCAGTTGTTGCGGCGTCCTATGATTGTGGGAAAAGTAAGATGCGTATGGATGATCACGCCTTGTATCAATATCTATTCCAGAGCTTCTTGCTACGACTCCAACTACTCCAAGTTCTTGAGCTATTTTTCTTTGTATTTTACCAGTATCTTTTAGTCTGTCCATCAAAGACGATTTTGCCTTGAGAAATGTTATGATTTTTTCAAAATCGTGGGAAACAATATCTAATGTATTGATAATTAATTTTCTATTTTCATCAGATATGTTACACCGTACTCCACCAATTCTGTTTACTCCGAAAAGGAGTCGGCTTCCACTTGACGATTCATTTAGTTGCATCAGTCTCTCTTTTAAAATATTTAATCTGGCAGCTCCAAAAGGAAAACCTGCATCAGTAGAGATCCCAGCTAGTGTGCCTATGTGATTGTAGAGTCGCTCCAGTTCGCCAAAGATTGTTCTGATATTCTCTGCCCTTTTTGGAATCTTTGTTCTGGCAATTTTTTCTATCGCCTGACAATATGCGGTAGAGTTTGCAACAGATTCATCCCCAGCTATTCTCTCGGAGAGCAATAATGCATCTTCAAGTTTCATCGATTCAGCAAGTTTTTCGATGCCCTTGTGTGTGTAACCCAGACGTGTTTCCAGATTGATTATGTTTTCCCCAAGTATGCTGAATCTAAAATGTCCTGGCTCTATTATGCCTGCATGTATTGGCCCTACAGGTATTTCACATATGCCTTCACCCTCTACCTTTAGGAAGGAGTATTGTTTTTCTTGTCTTGTTCCCTTGGTATTAAGATCAAACTCCTTTCTTAAAGGGAATGTATTCTCCGGCCAGTTGTGTAAAGCAAGTGGTCTTGTATCGGGATTGCCCACAGGTATTAACCCGAACATGTCTTTTATCTCGCGCTCGTAAAGAAATGCAGCAGGAATTTGTAAAGCAATACTTGGAAATGACAATTTGTCTTGGTTTACAAGTGTCGTGACAAAAATAAATACATCTTCCCTGTTTTCCTTACCAAAAACATATCGAATCACAAAACCATTTCTTATTTTACGCTCATCCGTACAGATTATTGTTGCCAGTCTTGTGCCCAAACTATTACAAACATAATCACAAATCAAAGGGATGTCATTTATGTTCTTCAGGATAAAATGAATCTCATTGTTGTTTTCTTCTGTCCTGTTTATTTTATCTCCGAATTTTTCTATTACTTCCTTTTTGTATTTCTCCAAGTAAATTACAGTCATGCAAAACCTCCATGATTAATTATTGTAGCTGCATTTTGCACAAGTGTTTGTAATTGTTGTGGAACAAATACTCCCAGAATCAGAACTAGTGCTCCCAGTATCACCATTGGAATGATTGCAAGCTTGCCCATGTCGTCCTTTTTCATAGGAACAACTGGATTTCCAAAAATCATCTTTATCAAATGCCTCAAAAAAACAGCAAAAGTTACAATCAAAAACAAAATTACTAGGGATGTGGCAAGAAATTGACCACTTTGAAAGCCTGAGCTTAATATGAAAAACTCGCTAAGGAAGATATTGAATGGCGGCATTCCAACAAGAGCCAATCCTCCAATTAAAAATAACACTCCGGTTACTGGCATTACCTTGATTATTCCTTTAATTTTTGACATTGCTTTTGTTTCATATTTTTGACTAATTGTACCACTTGCAAAAAACATCAGGGGTTTTGCTATTGCATGATTTATGATCTGAAGTAATGCGCCATATACTCCAAGCAGACCACCAAATCCAATTCCCAGTGATATCAAGCCCATGTGCTCAACGCTAGAAAATGCAAGCATCCTTTTCATGTCCTTTTGGAAATAAAGTGATGCTGCTGCTATTCCAATAGATATGACGGCAAATATTATCAAAAGCTGATTTGAAAATTCTGGCCCTATGGCATTACTGCTTATTATGTGAAATCTGATTATAACATAAAATGCACAATTCAGTAACACGCCAGACAGGACAGCACTGACAGGAGTTGGCGCCTCACTATGTGCGTCTGGAAGCCAGGTGTGCATTGGAGCAAGACCTGCCTTTGTTCCATACCCAACAAGGATGAAGATAAAGGCGATTTTGATTAAATTTGGATTGAAAAGTTTCGAGTTATGAACCATGCTCGTCCAGTTCATTGCATCATCAGCAGATCCCGCATTGATATTTGCATAGTAAAAAAATACCGTGCCAATTAATGCAAAAGAAAGTCCGACAGTTGCTATTATCAAGTACTTCCATGCTGCTTCTATGGCATTTTCTTTGTAGTATAGCATTATCAAGAGTACGGAGACAAGTGTGGTTGCCTCTAGTGCGACCCACATGATTCCCATACTGTTTGCAGTTGGAATAACGAGCATTGTCAGCAAAAAGACGTTAAAGCCTTGATAATATCTCACAATGTGCTTGTCGTCTACTGTTCCATGGTCATACTGTCGTCCCATGTAATTTTTCGAATATAGTGCAGAAACAAAACCCACAATGGAAATTGAAAGTAAAATTATGACACTCAGAGAATCTAGGTAAAACATATTGCCAAATGCAGTAATTGTTTTTTCACTGATTATCCTTGATATTATTATGAATACTTGAACCAGTATTAATGATGCAGAGCATATTGTTATTATGCCGATAATCCTTTTTTTACGAAACAGTGTTACTAGCCCAGTACTTGCTACAGGTGTTAAAAATAGTAATAATATTGTGAGATTAGCAAAAATAGAATCCATTAATCATCCCTCAAATTTTCTATATTGGTAACATCCAAGCTATCAAATGTGCGACCCATTCTAAAGAGCAGTATGGACGAAATCACAATGCCAATAAGAATATCTACAAAAATTCCAACCTCTATTATCAAAGATACTCCATGTGTCAACACCATTGTGAACAGGAACAGGCCATTCTCAATTATTAAAAGCCCTACTACTTGGCTTAGCACTGTTCTTCTGTTCACCAGAACAAACAGACCGATGAAGAATTGTGCCATTGAGACGGGCAATAACACGTTTACAACCGGATCTGACTTGAATGGAATTTGTTGTGTGAGAAAATATGACAATCCAACAAGTAATGCGGATATGATAACTGACGTACGAAGACTGACGTAGGGATTTGTTTCAATCTTGAACTCTATCTCGAGTCTTCTTGTTACATATGTCAAAACTTTTGGAATTATTATTGATTTAACTATCAGAGTGAGCGCAGCAGCTATGTAAATTTCCCAAATGCCGGTTATGTATCCAATTATTGCTGTAACTCCAGCAAGAACTATGGATTGGTGACGATAAGCGTTTAACCAATCTATGAATCCACGTCTTGCAACAACGCTAAACGTAGCAATGATAAGTATCGAGCCAGAAATTGTTAGAATAGATAATTGTGTTGATACCATTTTTATCACTTGATATAGTAAAGAATTATTCCTATCATCGAGCTTGCAATGGCAACTGCAACCAGATCTGGTATTCTAAAAAGCCGCCATTTTGCAATCGATGATTCAAAATAAGCGATGAATATTGCCAATATGGAAATCTTTGCAAATAATGAAACAAATCCAATACCAAGTGCAGGAATTGTAATCGATGATGAAATTCCCCATGGGACAAAAATGTTTACAACCAATACCAGCAGTATCAATAATTTGATTGCCTGTGACCATTCTATCAGGGCTAAGCTTTTGCCAGAATATTCCAGAATCATTGCTTCATGAACCATGGTAAGTTCAAGATGAGTAGAAGGATTATCAAATGGGAGACGACCGGTTTCTCCCAGCACTAAAACAAACATTGCAATAGCTGCAAAGATAAGTTGAGGATGGGGAAGTAGTGTTGCACCAGATACCGCAGTAACAAGAGTGCTCAAGTTAGTTCCCCCGTAGGTGAGGGCAACGATGAATATGGTTAGAAAGAGGGCCGGTTCCAAGAGGGCAGAGTACATCATTTCCCTACTGCTTCCAAGACCTCCAAATGAACTGGCTACATCCAAACTGGCCAGCATTGTAAAGAATCTCGCGAGTGCAAACAAACCAATCACAAGAAGGAGATCGCCCGCAAGTCCAAATGGTGAATACATTAGGAATAATGGTATAAAGAAAGCTGCAGTAGCAAGTGCTACAAAGTTTACCCATGGACAGATTCTGAAAATCCAAGAGCTTTGATCAGATATCACCTCGTCTTTCTTTATCAATTTCAATATGTCATAATATGGCTGCAATACGCTTGCACCCATTCTTTTTTGAGTTCTTGCCTTTGTCTTTCGCATTATTCCAGTTATGAGAGGAGACAACAAAATGATGACCAGTCCCTGAATTATTCCTACTAGTATCTCTACCATGCTATACATTATGACTTAACCTCACAAACAAAAGAAGTAACACTATGGTTATCATAATGTAGAGCAAGTACGCATTTATCTTTCCAGTCTGAATCTTTCGTATCTTATCGAAGATGAAAATGCTTGAAGACATTATTGGCAAGTAGAGTTTTTCTTCAAAAATATTTTTTGTAAAAGATTCAACTTTTAACGTCCTGAGAATGTATTTATGATCTCCAAAAAATTCCCTTTGGATTTGTGTATGTGATCTGAATAATGTTTTGAAGACTACGCGTATAGGTTGTGAAAGTGATGTTCCAGTATATTCCATTCTTTCGTTGAGGTTACCAAATCCGCAATCCCATGTACTAAAAGTGGTTTTTTTGGTCTTACCTCCAATTACTTTGATGAAACCAAAAATTGCAATGGCTATGGATAATAGCATTATAATTACAACTGGCATGGATAAATTAGCAAAACTCTTACCGAAATTATTTTGTAAAATTATGGTATCAAAAGGATTTATTGGTTGAGACGAAATATGGAATGCAGACGTTATTACTGAGATCCCTAGGAATGGAAGAACCCCTAACAATACACAGGCTGCGGCAAGAATGGACATTCCAGCAATCATGCTGCGTGGAACTTCCTTGATCTTTGCAATAGTCTCACTCCTTGGTCTTGAGAGAAATGATATTCCAAATAATTTGACAAATGTGGCTGCTGCAACTCCTATTGTCAGAGCAAAAGGCAGGCTTGCAAAAGCAATGGAAATTTGAAGTATTATGGATGGAATTTGGTAACTTGAGAGCAAAGCCTGCATTGTCAACCATTCACTTATGAAACCGTTGAAGGGCGGTAGCCCAACAATGGAAATTGTTCCAATCAAAAATAACAATGCGGTCCATGGCATCTTCTTTATGAGCCCTCCCAAATGTTCCATGTTTCTTGTGTGAGTTGCATATACGACAGAACCAGCTCCCATAAAGAGCAGCCCCTTGAATACTGAATGATTCATAGTATGATACATACTTGCAATTAGAGCCAATGCAGACAGGGTTGTGAGATTAAAAGAGGCAAAAACCACAGACAATCCGAAACCGACAAGAATTATTCCTATGTTTTCAATACTAGAAAAGGCAAGAGCCCGCTTGATGTCATGCTCAATTACGGCATAAAGTACACCAATTATTGCAGATACCGAACCTATAGCTATCATGAGTAGCCCCCACCATGAATACTCTGGCGATAAACCAAATCCGCTTAGGTCAAACACTGTTCTGACTATTCCGTAAATGCCGATCTTAATCATTACTGCAGACATTAAAGCCGAAACATTGCTTGGAGCAGAGGGATGAGCTTGAGGTAGCCAAATATGTAAAGGTACAATGCCTGCCTTGGTTCCAAATCCTATGAATGCAAAAAGGAAAATGAGATTTTTAGTCAGAATGGGAAATGATGAAGAGGAATTACGGAATGCATCAAAACTAAAACTCCCAGTCTGTATATATCCCAACAAAAACGATGCGAAGATAAACGCAGTTCCAAAATGTGTCATAACGAGATACGTCAAACCCGATTTTACATTCTCTTCTTTATCATGATCATATATTACAAGAAAGAATGATGTTAGCGACATTAATTCCCAGAAAATCAAAAAGAAAAATGAATTATTTGAAGCCACCACTAGTATCATAGATAAAATGAAAATGTTAAAAAGAAACCCAAATACCGATGTTCTTTTTTTAGCCTCATATTCTTTTGAATATCCAATAGAATAAAGTGAAACAGCAAATGAGACTATGCTAATTAGCAACAGGAAAAAAGCTGCTATTCCATCTACCTTGATTTCAAAATTTATGAACGGGAGGAGATTTGGAACCATTAATTGGAATGGTTTTTCCAATATTACACTAACCGAGAAAATGACTGTAAAAAAAGATCCAATCATTGTTGGGACAAATGTCAGGATTCTAGTAAACCTCGAATTCCTTGAGAATAGTCCAAGAAGTGCGCCACTTGCAAAAAGAAAGACCACTAGTTGGAATAGTGATAAATTTTCAATCATTGTACAAACCACTTATTTTAAAAATCAAAACTTTAAACTAACACCATTTGTTAAATTACTTCCTGTAATGGACATGGTCCTAGGTTTGTTTCAGACATATCGTAACTCTTGAGAGGGTGAACTTAAACCATTTCCACCAAAAATCGTAATTTTATGTAATTCCAAGATTTTCAGAATTTCAATTTATAAGAAATATATACCATCAGGGATTACCAGAATTATTGAAAAGCCAGAAAAATAAGAACATTAAAACTTATCTTACTCATTTTCCGATCAAATCCTACCTTGAGGCAGACATACTATCAAAAGAAGTGACATGGAAAATAATGGATTACATGAGACAGGCTGGAGCAAAGGGGGTCACAGCAGATGACATAATAGAAAAAGAAGGGCTCCCATCCAGCGTTGTTTATTCAGCCATGAAAGAACTTTACAGATTGGACTACATTTTCTTGTATCCTCGAAATAAGAAGGAAAAAGGAGACAGGAAAAAACGATATGTGTGCGAGAGAGGAACATGGGGAAAATATGGGATAGATGAGGAATTTGATGCTACACTTAGAGCAGAGGGCTCACTTGACAATGTCAACTATCATCTGCGTCAACCAATAATGAAGGTCTTCAAGGATATTTTTGATGACTTTAGTAGTAAAAGTAGATTACAGAAATATTTGCCAACAAAAAATACTAACATCTGTCCCAATTGTCAGAGAAGTCATGAGGCAATGGAATTTTTTTATGCGATATTGTTAAGAAGTGTTGATCTCATGATTACTGAATCTGATGAATTTACTAAATTTTTAAAAGATAGGGGATATGCATCAGAAGATGTCAAAATTCAGGGAATAAAATAACTAACTTGGAATCTGGCCGGCATTGATTATTTCTATTGGTTGATCTTCGAATTTTTCAAAATTTTTGATAAACAGTTGAGCTACATCATTTTAATAATATCATATTCCTTGGAAAATGATATTTAATTTTATAGGTTGGGTTTATTGAAAAATTGTAATTCCAAGAATTCTGTATTTTACAGAATTACACATTTAATGTTTAAAAGTATCTGTTGGAATGTGTCATTAGTGAGTAAACACGGATTATCACTAAAATGATAGTATGAACAAGTTAACAATCATCTCAGATTTTGATGGAACCGTGTCCTTGCATGAACTTGGAGAGATCATTTTAAAAAAATTTGTGCCAGATGACTGGGAAAAATTTTACTCACAAATGATACGCGGAAACCTATCTTTTGATGAATGTATCACAAAACAATATTCATTGATTCGTGAGAGAAATCGTGAAAAAATAATAAATTCCGTCCAAGATAAATGTGAACTGAGGAAAGGTTTTAGAAATTTTGTAGATTTTGTAAATGATACTAATGATCAGTTTGTTATAGTTAGTGGTGGCCTTGATTTTATTATAGACTATTGTTTGACTAGCAATAAAATATCTAATGTACGATACGTGGCTCCACAAATAAAATTAGATAGTCGTGGTGCTACACTATTGCCACCCAATAGAACAATTGTAAGTTTTGGTCGCTCTAATTTCAAAATGGATCTAGTTGTAAGATTAAAACTCTCTAATAGGAAGGTGTTATACATTGGAGACGGTCTTAGTGACTTTGCACCTGCATCCCTTGCTGACATGATATTTGCTGTTAGGGGCTCTTCTCTTGAAAAAAAATGCCGCAATGATGGAATCGCATATAAATCATTTAACGATTTCGATGAAATAAAAAATTTCTTAATTTGTAATTGATTTCTTACACAAATTCCAAAATTTCCAGTAATTTTATAATTTAGATAATTTGTCTAGATTGTATTATAAGTGAAAGACGTTTCCAATTTATTGTTGAATCTTAAGGAATTAGTAGGGATCATTAAAACCACCTCTGAATATTATGATAAGTGTAGAATTGCGCATATTCGAGTTAGGCGAAATTTCAGAATGCCTTAAATGAAATATGCCATTTGCAAAACTTTATCATGAAACATATGGGCAAACATGAACAATTTCTTGGAAAGTTAGTGTTTCTTGATTCGGATGATAGAATATTTCTCAAACTCACGAACGGTCTCTTTCAGTGACTTTTTTATTGTCTTAGCATTTCCACTTGCTATGCGACAAAATTCTATACCGTACAACTAATTCAAAGGTATTTTGTACCGTAAACATTATAATGCAATTATTGGAAAATTAAAAGTGGATTCCCAAGAAAGGGAAAATAAAATTGCCTTTATGACTTGTGTTGAAGTGGTGCTGATGAGAAGGGGCGATGCCAATTATAAGTTGATTCTGGCTAAACTCCAATCATATCATAATTTTTGGATTTTTGAATGCATTGATCATCCAGAACACTTGCGAGATATATTGAAAGAAGTATATCCAAATGAGTATTATTCTGTTGTAGATGAAATCAGAATGGAATCAGAAAGGCTAGACGATATGAATAAAATCAAAGAAGACTTTTTAAAAGTCATGCTCAGTTAATGTCAAGACAAAAAACAATCATATGAACTCGGAATTTAATATGACCCACAAATGAGTTCTCAAGTTGTATCAAGTACGAAAATGATATCATGTCCCAGATCTCATGCCTTGAATATGTTCTTGCCAGAGCCAATTTAATAGGGATGGAGACGTAATGGTATTTGGAGAATTAACATATGGCATACAATGTTACCGAAAAATATTTTTTGAATTGTGCATTAGAGTTTAGAATGAAATTTGTTGATCGTGTGTAACAGAACTAATGTTACAAACATCGCGTCAGGAATGGCTGGGGATAAACTAGTCTACCGCATTCAAATTTATATATATTTATAAATATTTAACAATATCCGTTTTTCTGGTGTTAGAAGAGGTTGTGGTTTGTCAAACATGCCTCATATGAAACTCATGATGATTCCCTGATGCCATCTTGTAATTATGTGCAAAACAACAAGTGTTACCAATAATGCTGCAAGAATAGCTTGACCATGAACTAGCCTACTGACGAATTTCAAATTTTTACCATATGTGAATCGAAGTAGTATACCACTAATCATTGAAACAATCATGACTGTTACCATTGAGAGTGAGATATAGTCTAGTCCTCGGATGAGCATAAATCCATGTGATAAACCCGCAAAGAATCCTACTGAATTTAGCATGATGTGAAAATTCAATACTGGTTTGTACATGGGTGTCAAACTTTGTGATGTACCAGAACGCCCGACTACTTTCATGACTGGAATCTTTCTTATCATTTTGAATATTACAAGAGATAGATTTGCTGCCATTCCACATCCAACAGCTAGCCAGCCAAGGGTTGCGGCTGTGCTAAATCCTTGGTCATCATCAGCATAGGCTAGGATCGGAACAAATACCAGTGCTACTATTGCTGATATTTTCAAAAAATGAATCGGCGTAGAAAATTGCATAAAAATTACGCCAATTTTTTCATGGTCTTTCTTCTTATTTTGTATACTTGCCAAATCGAATACCCAACTACGCCAAATATTGCAGACATGGTAACATACAATGTTAAACTAAAAATTGTCAGGATCGTCATTGCACTTCCCTGATCATCTCTTTGGTTTTCATATTGTGCAAGAGCTAGCGTTGGTGCGCTTGTGGCAAGTATGACTAGTGCCATCAGTCCGTATAGATGTAATTTCATTGAATAAGTAATAAGTAAGTTGGAATAAAACCGGTTCTACCATTTTCACTGATGAGAACGGTAGTTAGACAATTAAATACAGAATTCAAACTAGGAACATGTCAAAACACCAATACAGATCAGAAATGGGTATAATCTCGGATATTTTACGCGTTGTACTGGACTGTGGTAGACGTGGTACCATAATATCTTCCATAGCCAGAAGCGCAAATCTATCGCATTATACGGCAATTGAAAAATGTCAAAAGTTGATAGACTTTGGATTGATGACGTCTACAAATGATGGGAGAAATCGTACTTTCACCATTACTGAAAAAGGGATACACTTTTTTCAAGAAATGCAAAAGTTCATAGAAACTGTGCAGGAAATAAAAATAAGATATTGAATTGAATTATTGTTGACAATATGCTGGAAACGCAATAATAATCTGGCACCCTCATAAATGCAATCCTTGTTACATCAATAGCAAATGATGCCCGTGCAGAACACATCGCGGATGATTATCTCAATACGTTGCAGGCAAATACGCCTCATTACATGGAAAAAGAGAATCACGGTCGTTTAAAAGCAATATTTTCCTGATTTCGATAAACTCTGATGAGCATGCCTACGATATCCTAGAATGCCTATGACAGTCTTCAAAGGTGATAATGTGTGCTATTTTTCAATATTGTAGAACCTGAATTTGGACCATTGGCTCATACCCGTTTAACAAACACTGTCGCATCAAGTTACTTCAAGTTCAGATGAGAATAAGACTATTACATTTGATGCAAATATGATGGTATTTTCTTGCTCTTGTATATTTTATCAAATCTCTTGTGAAGGACATCTCATAGCATAACCTCCTGCATTGAAATAATTATGGATGGTTTGTGATATAATATCGCAATGGTAATGATGACATCTATTTTTTTCCAAACTCTTGCCAGAGTCTGACTATCTTGTCATTCATTTGAAGTCGTTCAATTTTATATGAGATTTTTCCATCCTTGAACTTGATCTCAATTTCAGAAACAAGTCCCTTGTAATAGCTCTCATCAAGTCCCTCCAAGGTTCTAATAACCTTGGTTTTCTTTATGATTTTCATGTACTCTAAGAATTTTATTTTTCTGTAGCTTGTCGATAACGGAATACCAATCTTTGTAGCAATCTCTTGTGTTGTCAACTCGTTATTTGTTAAAAGTATGATTATCTCTCTGCTATATCTATCTGCAAGTACTGATATGATGTCATCATCGCTGTCCATTTCAACTTTTTTTGACTGCCCAAATCAGTGTGATGAATCCAGCGATCTCAAATGACTCTTCTATAATTTTTTGTAGATCTTCACTATTGAGAAATGAAAATGCCTCTTCAATCACTGTCTCTCCTACAACTAAAAGTGTGAAACCAATTACCAAAAGAAGCATTGGCGGATATTTTGTTTTCTTGAATGCCTTTGCCGCAAAGAAAACTAGAATAGATCCTGCTATCAGATGTGCTGCAAGTAGAACATAATGAGTAGTCGATAAATCTACCATTTCTTATCATTTGTCCAAATAAGGTTTAGCGGAATTGAAAAAACAAGTATTGCTATTGAAAAATTTGTCATCTCTTCATCATAGGTGACGTTGCTTTCTGTTTTTAATTAATCTGTCCATTCTTACCAATGGGAATGGTAAGCAGACTCTTATGATAGAATAAGAAAAGTATGTGTCATGAACAAGAAGATTGCTATTGGTGTAGGCATTGCAGTACTTGCTATTGCTATAGTAGTGGTAGTAGGCCTCAAGACAACTTTAGGTGATAAGGCAATGGGACTGCCTGGAGAGGAAAATACGGAAAGTGCGTTACATCTTCAAGAATCCAATGAAACTGCATCAACAGCAAACACCACTAAATCAGCAGAATCTACGTCTGCAGAATCAAGTGAATCTGGACCATAGTAAGAAAAAACTGAACCAAGTGAACAAACCGATCTAAGGCCCGTCTAATATTTTTTTGATGGAATTTTATAAAAAGAGAATTGGCTTGACTGGATAATTCCTCTGAATGGACTCGATTAGTTTCTAACGTATGTAACCTTGTGACATTTACACCAAACAAAATTAAGACACAGCAGAAACAACGGAAAACTAGTCTGGTTTAAAACATTACAGGCGTTGTTCTTTTTCTATCAATGAAACTGCTTCGCGAATTTTGTAAACTGCATCCATGTTACACGAAACACTTCTTATTACCTGCTTTACAAGCAATTTTACCATCTCCGGGTTGCTTCCAGCCTCGCCACATATCGATCTCTCAATGTTGTACTTGTTACAGATGTCAATAACGTGTTGAAGCATGTGCTAAACAGATGGATGAAATTCAGAGTGCAGTTTCGCAATCTTTGCATTGTTACTGTCAACTCCAAGTGTAAGCATAGTCAAGTCATTTGTTCCAAAACTTGCAAAGTCAATACCTTCTTTGCAAAATTCTTCTATGTCTAACGCACAAGCTGGAGTTTCAACCATTGTGCCCGAATTGAAATTGCTTTCCATCCCAATTTCATTGGCAATCTCTCTTGCCTTTCTAAACTCGTTAACTGTGATCACAAATGGGATCATCACTGTGACTGATATGGTTCTGGCCTTCAGACGTACAAATTCCAATGTTCCACTTGAAAAAGTAATCAGCGCTAATCTTTTTACCGTACATGAGGACGATGATGTGCTAAAATCTGTTAAAATGATGCATGAGAAAAAAATTGGTAGCGTCATAGTTACAAAACACAACTCTCCTTTTGGAATATTCACGGAAAGGGATCTACTAGTTAACGTATTATCATATGGGGCAGATCTAAAAAACCCAGTATCTGACAAGATATGTGGAAGGGCAGTTCTCATCCCGTGAAATAAAGAACATTGTTATCAAAACTGAAATTTGACACACTTGTTTTTCAATAAAATTAATTGATATTGTGATGAGGTAAGACACATCTGGATTTATTCGTGAATGATTAGAACTGGACAGTTAGCTAGCTCAGAAATTTTTCTACTAACGCTACCAAGCGCTTTTATTTTGCCAATTCCATGAAGTCCCTGACTTCCTATTATTATTAGATCAATCTTTCTTCCTCGCACAAACTTGAGAATGGCCTCAGCCGGACTTGTACCAACTATAATGTCATAATATGCATTGACACCTTTTTCCTTGCAAACCGCAACTTCTGCAAGTAGTTCCTTTCTAGCTTGAGATTTTACCGCAACCATGAATTCGTTGATGGATTTTTCCAACAGCTTGTCTTTTTGTATTAGAGCAAGTAGCATGCCTGGCGGAAAATCAGATGTGTTAACTTCTGTAACTAGAAACACACTTGATTCAAATTTCTTTGCAATCTTAATGGCATGTGCTATTGCACGCCGTGAGTATTTGGAACCATCATAAGGTACGAGAATATTTTTGAAAATATTGGAGCCTACCATATTCTGTTTGTGGATAAAACGTACTTAAATCGACTTGTAAATTCCAGATCTGATAATCAATGAGAGTAATGGTCCTTTTGGTTTATATCGAAAGATATTGAAAACCATATGTTGACTAGACTGGATCTAAACGACGAAGAAATCAAAATGTTGGTTGAAATATTGAATTTCTCAATAGCTGCATGCCCTCTTGGAGGTATTAGTCAGGATATTGAAATTGATGAAGCCAAGATCGAAAAATTAATAAGTAAAATTCAAAAGGTTTCGGCTGCATGACTGATCAGCGAATTAAAAAAATACTAGTACCGTTGGATGGCTCTAGGAATTCTATAAGGGGTTTGAATAAGGCAATTTATCTTGCAAAGGAACACGAGGCAACACTCACGTTCCTTCATGTGGTACATCATCTTCCAAAAAAGGAAGGAAAAATTGCTCCCGAAAAAGGAATATCGCAGGATGAACCAACATTTTTGTTAACTGCCAAGATGCTTGCAAAAAAGAATGGAATCTCATCTAGCAGCAGAGTGTTAACTGGTGATCCCGGCCATGTCCTTGTAGATTATTCTCATACCCACAATGTTGATTTGATAGTGATTGGGTCCAGAGGCCTTGGCACCTTTAAGAAGGTCTTTCTTGGGAGCGTCTCAAGTTATGTCATGCAAAAGGCAAATACAGCAGTAATGGTAATAAAATAAAACCCAAGTAAAAAAACAGGCTGTGGTATGATGTCACACTTACAAAAATCAGGTGGAGACAAAACCATTGGAGTCTGGAGAAATTCTAAGCATGAAAATAAAATAGATGTAACACCAGGCAAAATGACTGACATTTCATCATATTGCGACAAGTATGTAGTCATCTAAAAATTAAGATCATGCAAAACATTCCAAAATCTCTTATTCTATATTTGAAAACCATATCCTTCATTTTTCACTTTTTTTATATAGGTGAACTGAAAACCAATCAACTGCAAGTCGTGCTACTTCTTCAAGAGTTCCACGCTCTTCAAAAAGATGAGTAGCTCCTGGTATGATCACCATTTTTTTCTCGGTTTGTAGTTTGTCAAGTGCCTCTTGATTCATGTCTATCACGGGATAATCATTTCCCCCAACTATGAGAAGAGTTGGAGACTGGACCTTGTGTAACATTGGGCCTGCAAGGTCTGGCCTTCCTCCTCTTGAGACAATTGCTTTAACTATGTTGGGATATTGGCATGCTGCAACAAGTGCAGCAGCTGCTCCAGTGCTAGCGCCAAAGTAGCCTATGTCAAGACTTTTTATTTCATTATTTTCTAAGAGCCACTCGGTAGCCCCAATTAGTCTTTGAGCTAAAAAACCAATATTGAATCTAAGTTGTGCTGTTTGATCATCAATTTCTTCTTCCTCTTGCGTTAATAGATCAATTAACAATGTGGCAAGACCAGCTTTGTTGAGCACTTCTGCAACATACTTGTTTCTTGGACTGTGTCTACTACTGCCGCTTCCATGTGCAAAAAGTATTATACCATGTGCATTTTTTGGGATGAAAATATTGCCCTCTAGTTTCACTGCACCTATGCTTACTTGTACTTCGCCTTTGAAATCTTTCTCGAATTTTTTGTGCGCAGTTCCATAGCCTATCATTCCGTCCAAAATCATTGAATGTGTATCTGCTTTACAACATGTACATTTTAATTTTATACAATCTCTTGCCAAGCCATGATTGCATTCCTTACATGTACATATGGTATCACGCGAAACTTGATCTGGTGGAATGCGTTGCTTGTTCATCAGCCTACCTTTTGCATGCGTAATATTTCTGTAAAGTATATTTTAACTCGAAACTTGATTACCAGCACCGATAACAATCAGTCTAATAATTGTCTAGGTATCGGATATGGCCCGTCATCAAACTAAATGTTCAAGAGTTGATTTGATTGATCTGTGCCAAATTTTTCGGAAATGGCAACAAAAATAGATTGTTCAAGATTTGAGGCAAGTGTACCGCTAGGTTCGTCCCTTTTGAAAATAATCATAGAAAACTCAACTATCAAAAAGTATCAAATCTTGAACAATCTTCGGATTTCTGACCAAATATGTAATGGAAATTTATGAAAATAAAATTTCTAAATATTATCATTTATTTACATTGAATATCTACATCAAAATTTTATGGCCCGAAAACCATTCGTGATTCCATGATATATCTTGGCAACTGTTTAACAATTGGTGATTCTAGTATGATTTTGTGAAGCCATTTCAAAAGATCTTGTTTATTGATACTGTCGTTCTGGTAGGGTGCTTTTTCCTGATCTGGGTATTGTCTACAGGATTTAATTTTTTGATTCCAAATACTACGGCTGACTATGTAAAATCACTACCGTTGGCATTGTTGTATACTACACTTGTTGGTATTCTTATTGTGCTGGGAACAGTGCTTTTATTTCTGCCACGGATGAAAAAACAATAAGATGATACTGCTGTCTTCAATACTGGACCTATCCTCTGTTGTTTCTATGATGCCCTCCAGTGTTATTGATATGACTAGTCGTCGTCATCCTCCTCGTCATCAAACTCATAATCGTTAGAATATAGCACAAATAACTTTCGGAACAAGGGCGATTTTTTCTCATATAAAATAAAGGACACAAGTTAATGGTAGCCAGTCTTTGGTATTCCAACCTTTGGATCAATTAACTGATGTCGACACTCGAATTTTTTATTTATTCTACCATCTCACATATTTTAAAATAGAAAAGAAAGTTTGGATTTTATAAAAAACCGAAAAAATGTAATTCTAAAACTCTTATTTTTCATTGAAGAGGTTTTTGATAAATATTTTCTTTAGACTATGTCCATGATATGGTTTGTTATTGTACTGTCAGATGTTTAGTTTCTGATTTTATTCAACGTGTGCACAAATTATAACAAGTGTCAAGTCGATATTACAACAATGAATGCTCTGGTAATTGGATTGGTTCTTGTTTGCATTGCAGTATCTGGAATTATACTTTATACGTATATTCCAAAAACCACTACAAACGCTGTGCTCAGACTAAGTGCAACTGCCGAGATAACTCCTGGTAACGTCAAGGTCCATACACTACAAGATCTCTCCAATATGGATAGTGGCGCAATACTTCTTGACAATTCCACACTGGATAAAATTCCGGTACTAAAGAATGCTATTGACCGGGCCTTTGGCAAATTTACGCCTCCGCCACTTGCCAGTGCGCATACCTTCACGACTTACATAAGCCAAAGCGAGGCTGATTCTATATTGAAATTGGCAGGTGGAAAAGTGGCGCAGCTGCCTGAAACGCAAACCAATGATACTAATTTTGGAGTAAGTTTTACGACCGACACATCTTCAATGGAATTCAAACTGAACAATTTCTATTATCATGTTACCATAGAACAAATGACTCCGTCATAACCCAAGTAAACTGATGTCTTGTAATGAAAGATGCGATG
>JARCRW010000076.1 GCA_029850515.1 Nitrosotalea sp.
ATTAATTGGTCGATTGAAATAACGATAACTAGAGATTAGAAAATAATCTTAAAAGTTAATCTACGACTTGACAAATCATTGTCTTGTTGAGAAATTTCACAATATTTTTAATCATGGTTATTCTACTATCGTTAATATTTAATTCTCAAGCAATAGCATTAACTCAAGATAGCCAGAAGATATTGAATAACTATCATAATTATGAACAATCTGGATCACCACCTGCAACTTCGCAACCATATTCTCCAAACGATTCTCCACCAGAAGTCAATGTTGTGCCAACCCCAAAGACAAACGTAATATCACCAACAACTACTCAACCATATTATTCTCCAACATCTCAACCACAATCTCGAAATATTTCACAGAGCAACTATGGTACCGGTTGGATCGTAGGTGCAATTATTGTAATTATTATAATAATAGCTATTGTCAAATCACTTAGTAAGCCCAAACATGAAAATTACAGTCAAAAAAGTATACAGCGACGAGGTTGGATAGAACTTGAAAAAGAACAGGTGAGAAGTAATCAAGATGGTAAATGTAACAAATGCGGCAGGCCTCCTCCTCGCTGGGAATATCATCATATAGATGGAAATCGTAGTAATAACAGTTTAAGGAATTGTGAAGGATTATGCCCTAACTGTCATTCTGTAAAAACTCATGATGAATAAAAAATTGAAGATATGATTATTTGATTTCACATGTGATGAAATTTGTCGGGTAAGATTAGATAAAACAATTAGAGTGAATTCCAAGTTTTTTCCAGATTAGTTTTAGCATGCCTGACCCATTTTATTTTTCATTTGCCTACGATTCACTTACAAGTTTGACAAATTGATGGATTCGGTCATCGGTATCAAGCCCCATGAGTTCATTTCTGATCTTTTCCACTGGACACAAATATGCATTGCCAAATATTTCTTTAAGTGCAAAGTTTAGAACATCAGGTTTTCTATAACAGTCTGAAAAAGTCATATTGTACTCCCCAAGTATTTCCACCATTTTATTGTGAGTGGTGACGCCAATTTCCATTAGCACTTTTTCCACTATCACCCCAACAACATCTCCGATTAACCGATCATTACTCACCAATTGTCCCCGTCATCACACTAGGCAATCATCATTAAAAAGACTTTATCACATAAGATAATGAATGACCTTTTTTGCTATTTGAGATTTTCTTTGTCCTTGTAGGAATTCATTTTACTTTTGAACACTTGGATGTTGTCATAGACTCCAAAAGAGAACAATATGTATGACCATAAAAAGAGAATATCAACTGGATGCCCGGTATAATACGAATTATCAAGTGAAAAGTATTGAAAACCCGTATCTGCTATTACCTCCAATAGAATGGCAACAAACATGAGGGTCCAAAGAAAGTTTACCTTTCCTCCAAAAAATAATCTTATTCCCACAATTGCAGGTACTAATACTATTGAGTCAGATATTGGGTAAATTGCACCTAAGATGATTGAAAACTGATCCTCGTCAGAGCTATTCTCAAGTGTCCAATACAAATCCGGTATAAGTACAACAATTGCAATAAGAGAGGCTAGTATTATCACTTTTTTTGTAATTGCACTTCTAAAAGGTTTCAGATACAAAACCGCAAAAATAAAGTAGGCAGGATACCCTGCAATATAGAAAAAGTCTGCCGTGGATGGAAATGTTTTTTGATGATAGAAAAGTTCTTCGACCAACCACACCTGTTCTGCAATAAACCAGCACGCTGAAAATACTGCAAATGCAATCCATGCCTTTCCATGGTTTCCAGATATACCGTGTTTTTTTGCAAATATTATCGATAAAACAAGCATGGTACCCGGTATTGGAACAAAGATCCAGTTCGTGAAAACAATGGCGGTCTCCTTTCCAATACCTTCAGCAATCAATATTGCGAGTCCAGTAAATACCAATGAGAAAAGCATAAACCTTTGTGATTTTAGTTTCTCAAGCCTTGTCTGCAATTTTTATTCACTGATTTTTATTATGAATTTTGTGATGTCCTCTTGCATGCTTATCTCAGCAAGATATTTTTTAATTGATATAATTATTGCCAGACGGCTTTGACCATACAATTTCTTTAACACTAATGACAAATACTCGGGGTGCTCATAGCAGTCAGAGAGATAACAATGATAATCTTCATTGAGCTTGTCTAGTACTTCATCATATGTTGCCCTACCCACTTCAAGCAATGTTTTTTCTATTGCCAGAACTACAAGTGCCTTTCTTGCTCCTTCCATGGACTCTTCCGATTAAACACGTTACTTGGATCTTGATAAATCATCCTAATTTTTAGTACATATCACGAATTGATAGAGCACATACTCATCACATGTGAAAAAAGAGTGGAAATTTCTCGCATAATAAAATAATCAGGTGATCAAAATGAATTTGGATTCTCACATGTCTAAACCCAAAAGGAGATTATCAGAAAATTAGCTAAAAAAAATAAACTGATTATTTATCAGATGATCTAAATACTACACTGAGAAAATCATATCAGTTGGAGATGTCATCAAAATACTAGTCACGTTTGGTCTCAAGTTTCAATTTTTAAAAATCTGCCTTTACCAGTGTAGACAGATTTTTCGAGTCTTCAAGTGTAATTTTCATCCGTGATATTCATCATTCAAATATCATACCGAGAAGACCTACTTGTTTTGTGAAAGCCCGAATATCCGTTCTGTTAATTTTCACTTTGATTTCATCAGCTGACTTTACTTCGGCAAACGTAGAAATACCAGATTCAGGAATAGTACATACGATAGTTTCAAGTCCCGTATCGGTATTTGGAAAAACATACTCTCTTCAGGTTGAAAACAAGGCATACTACACATACTATGGATTCAAATTCACTTATGCGAATGTTACAAACATCTAACTTGTTCCAGACCACAATTCAATGCAAATTAATCTAAGCGTGGTTACTGAACCTGATGCCATGTGGATTCAATTTCCGCAGAATTTGATCTCTGCAGAAAATAACAACTTTGTATCACATATTGATGGACAAGAGAAAAAATATGAACTTGCAACATCTGATCATTCCACAATATCATGGGATTCACAGTTCCTACAAGTGCCAAGATTGTCAACATTCAAGGAACTCGTGTTGTTCCAGAATTTCCAATATCAATAACAATCACCATGATGATTGGTTTTGTGATAATAACACTTGGTGCCATCATCACAAGAAGACAATAGTTAGAAAAATCAAATATTTTGCAGGTCGAACTTGTTACAAAACTCCTTCCTAATTTTTTATTTCATTGAGTTTATTATAATTGTCAATTAGATCTAGATGTTATTTGACTCCATTTGCGCTAGTTTCCTCCAAAGTTTTAATCACCTATCTTTTCATCATACATCTACGAGGTGTTCGATGGTGATCAAGACTTCAAAACGTGTGGCTGAAATGCTACTTGACATAAAAGCAGTAACTTTTAGTTTTACAAAACCTTACTTGTACACTTTTGTTTCAGGTATCAAAGGACCTATGTATTGCGACAATAGACGATTGATAAGCTATCCGAATAAGAGACGAGTGGTTGTTGATAATGTCGTCAAGATTGCTAAAAAACTGGATTTTTATATTGTTGGAGGGGTATCTACTGCAGGGATTCCATGGGCTGCTCTAATTGCTGAGCGACTCAATAAGCCCATGATATACATAAGACCAGAAGCCAAAGGCTACGGAAAAAAAAGACAGATAGAGGGAGATATGAAAAAGGGCGACAGAATTTTGGTGATTGAAGATCTTGTAAGTACTGGCAGCAGTGCCATATCTGCAATCAAGGCGGTGAGAAGAAATGGTGGAAAGGTAAGTGATTGCGTATTTATTTTCACTTATGATCTTGATGCTGCAAAGAAGAATTTTCAGATAGCTAGATGCAAAATGCATCCGTTACTCATATTTTCTGACCTTATTGAAGTTGCAGTAACAAGAAATTACATCAGTAAGGAAGAAAGAGAAGAACTACTAAAATGGCATAAAGATCCCAAAAAATATTGGACATCAATTTAATCTTGTACTTTCAAACCTTGATTGAGAATAATTCAGATTCTAAGCTCACTGAAGAGTAGAGTTCTGTAAAGACTTGAATTCTCACAGATCTGAACCCTGAACTTGAGTCATTGAGTTCTCTTGCTAACAGTCAGTACGAGTCCGGGACATTTTGTGAGTAAAATTTGACAGAAAATGTGCAGTAAGCTAATTGGAGTAGATACAAAACTCCTTTCCCTAATTTTTTCTTGTTTGGTTTGAAATTTTAAGAATCATAGTTCGAGTAATAATTTTGTGATTTTAGGATCATTGATCAGTCCTTCTTTGGCAGCTTCTTTTAACATCCATCTGCCTGTTTCTGTGGTACATAATTCATCCATAATGCATGGATCGTTGAATGCGTCAATCTGTCTTTTCGTAAACTCAAGTGACCCCAATATTGTTTCAAGTGGTGAGCCACACTGAGCACAGTAGTGGTCACCTTCCACATATGCAAATTTCCCACAATCTAGACAAAAAGACATTTGTACCGGATATTCTACTAGTCCGAATTTAATAAACAAATCGTAGAATAACACATACGACTTGACAAGACTCAAAAAGGCTGACTAGTCATCATGATGAAAAACTCCTTTTCCTAATTTTTTATCATAAACAATTACAAACCAGCTAAAAGATGATTATAATTTAGAAACATCCCTTTCTATTTTTTTGCCTTCTTTATCAATAAAGAAGTAGCTATCATGACCATTATTTTCAAAGTGTAGTCTGAAACTCTCATCTAATTCTTCTAATGTATTTCCCCTAACTTGAAATTCACATACGATGCAAATTCCTCTCATGTCGCTAGTCATATTACTTTTTTATTTTATCATTTCTTACTATTAAACAAGATCTAGGTTTTCAGTATTGATGGCAATACGTGATTACAGACTAGAAGGTGATTATGATTTTGAAGTCTTAGGTTTGAGTCCGGCAAGAGTCTGAATCTAAAGACCGAACTTCAACCTAGTCTTTGCAGAAAATGCAATTATAGATAGAATAGATATGAGGAAGACAACAAACGATAATGTGCCAAACTCCAGTACTGCCGTCTATACCAACAGTACATCCAAACCAGCCTAATGGTGGCATGCAAGGAGCTCCAGCCAGTACGACTACCACCCTGCCATACCTCAAATGCCAGTGCAGCATCCCAACCAAGGCTCACATGGAAAACATTAGGATCTTATTTCAAGTTCAAAATAAAAAATTGGGGAAAGGTTTCAGGTTTTCATCATAATCACATGATTGTTTTACGGCGCGGAAAGCGAGATGTATTCCCCTCGTAGGGTGGAAACACCCATCAATCTGCTACCGGTATTAATTTGAAATGAAAGGAGGGAGTTTTTGTAGCCACTCCGATAACCTTCTGCCTCCTTTGCGTTAATTTTTCATCACAAAATCTCTTGGACTCAGACTAACTGTTAGTTCAAAAACTGTAAGACTCACTTTTGTCTATGTTATCTTAGAACAATAATCTGTTTACTGTTTGAACCGTTAATCATCTTGATTATCGCGGTGTTGGTTTTTATTTCCGTGTTCACCATTTTGTCCATTTTCATGTTGTCCATTATCACCTTCGTTTTTGTCTTGGGGATTATTTTGTCCAGTGCTTGTTGCTCCTAGATTTTGGTGAATGTTTTGAATATCAGATTCTAGATGATGAACACGCGCGTCCAATGCGCTGTTTTCATTTTAATTATTAACTAACGGTTTTTTTCTGAAATAGATTGTCACAAAGATTGCCATTCCAGCAATAGAAACTACAATTCCCATGTAAAGTAACATGCCATCAAGAACAGGAACGATAACAACATGAACAGGCCCGGGAGTGGAAGGACAATTACATATACCGTCATTCATCATTAATACGCCGCCTACCATGGCCATCATTATGCCGATTATCATCATGACAGAGCCAACTAACTGATGCAATTGAAACAATAATGGAACCTTCCATTGATAGTTTAAAAAATTAACACAGATTTTCGCGATTTTAACTATATTTGAGTTGAGATTTGCCAATAATTTATCTGTGTAACTATGCTGGTCCCATCTTTCCAATCAAAGTGCTATTTTTTGCGTCTATCACATACTGCCACTTTTGATATTCCATTCCCCTCAAGTGTTTTTTCATTACAACATCCCAGAACATCTGATCCTCTCCAAATACAAGCAATGGTAAAGGCGCCGTTTTAGGAAATGGATCTGTTGTCATGGTTGTGTCGTTTATTACAAGTGCTATCTTGTTGCTTAGTTTTGCTTGTAATAATGTAGCATCAATTGTCGTATTTTCAAGATCTTGTTGTGTCCAGTTACCAGCACGTATAGCAATTGTAATAGCTTGTTGTTTTGAGATGACATGAGGTATTGTAAGATAATTGTATCCAATTAGCATAGCACCAATTATCCCAAATGAGAAAAGTGCAATAGTTGCTACTTTAACTGAGAGTCTTGAAAAATGTAATGTTTTCATTTTTTCACTAGTATATGCTACGATGCCAAGGTATAGAACCTGTGTAAGAATGATTGCCAACTGTCAAGAGTTCAATAGGACAGGAATATGGAATGCCCAGTCCATACGTCCCTTCCTTTGCAGATGGATCTATCTTGATAACATATGTTAATCTCAAAGTATGGTTTGTGACATTATCAATATTGGTTGCAAATATGCTGATACCATTTAGATTGCCTATATGTGGAGAAGAATATGGATCATCTAGCGTGTATATTGCCGTCTTGTTGAAAAGTTTAGAAATTGTATTATGATTAAGAACCCAAAGGGAAGATTGTGTTGTACCACCAAACGATGTATTGCCAATATTATAATTTTCACCACCAAATTCAAAAGACATGTCAACATATCCCGTAGAATTTGGCTTTAAAACAAAGTCAAAAAAATCATTCCAATCTGATGGCAATCCCTTACCAGGTTCATTTGCCTTTGTAATGTTTACAAATCCACCGGTATCCACAAAGGTGGCTATTTTTTGACCGCTCCCACATGTCCACACTGAAACATTTGTAAGATCAACTTGAACACCTTTAGAAACTTGCACTGAAAAATTCTGGGGGTTGACTGTAATACCTACATCTGTTCCCAAAGTGTCATTCATGGTGGTTGCAAAGACTCTAGTTCGATATTTGTTTGGCGTGGCATCCTTTCCAATGGATACATGAAGCAAGACTGTACTAGGCGTAGTTACGTGGGTGGACGATAATTTCAAGTCCATTCCATTTGTAGCTGTAAATCCAATATGAGGTTCCGTATAGAGTGTCACGGGAAGATTTTCTGGAGTTGAAGTTACATTTACTAGTAATGTTATGTTTTGTCCCTGTCTTGCTTCAAACTGAATAGGGCCAGAATAGGATCCTGAACCATTGAAAAAAAGTGTAAAATAAGGTCCATCAGGAAATCCGTATGGTCCTGCATGATTAGAATTCTGACCTGTCATGTCTAATATTCCCGACATGATCATAATTCCCGTAATTATTGCAGTTATAATTCCCGTACCAATAATTATCGAAAGGTGTATAGTTTTCATTTCATTCATTTGACAGATGCTTTGTCAAGGCTCACCAGCAGCTTGATTTTGTCATAATATATCGTAATTCCAGCTTGCGGCAGCACATGATAACCTAAAACTGTAGTGGAATTCCTAGCAGCTGAAAGGTCTGCAGGTACAGAGATTCCACTTATGGCACCCGAGCCATTAGAAAAAATTGTATTTCTTCCATAGACCTCTTCAGAACCGTCCGGGAATTTTACATCAAGCATTATCATTTGTCCACCCGGGGTATTCATGACCCCTTCCGGAAAAGCAAAAGTAACATTTTGAAATTTCATTGACATCCCCTTGGTCAAATTATAAATTGTTTGAGTAAGCGTAGTTTGATAGTAGGCCTGATTGTTGATTGATACTATTGCATTATCTTTGCCTATTCCTTCATAAGGATGATCATATAACTCAACTTTTGGGCTTTGATGAGTGGGACCATAGTAGAAATAATTGTCTGATATGACAGTATCGTTATGCAGTGACACTGTAGACAGTGGAGTAACCCTAGTGGCATATATTCCTGTAATATTATATGCCATTACAGAAAATCTTTCCATCATGGTACTACGCAGAGTCATCATATCACCAAACGATACCTGGAGAATGTAATTTCCAGGCTGGTTGATGCTTGTATTTTCTGACAAGGAATTGAATTTGAAATAATGCGACATTGTTCCAGCTGCGCATTGCGGTGTAATGTCCCATGCTGGAGATTTGTATTGTGAATCATTTTCCTTGATGATTATTGCCCTAGTTGTACCACAACCTGAGCCATATCCTCCAATCACTACAGAGAAAGATACAGGTTCGCCTGATGTATAATTTTCTTTCATGCCGTTTATTTCTATAGTGGCATATGGTTGTTGATCCGCACCTAGTTTTTCAATGAAAACTCCAATTACAGTCATTACAATAACAACTATTCCAACAATTGTGATTATTGATAGATGCAGAGTTTTCAAGAGTTAGAAACAATTCTCCATTTCTCAAGAATCTCAAATTTCACATCATTTACAAGATCAGCAGAATTTACACGGGATTCCGATAATTTTTTGTTTGCAGTTTCAACAATTTCCTGTGCAAGATCTTTGTATCTTAGAACAAGTTTCTGTATTGTCGTGTTTTTTTCCAATCTTGTCTGAAATTCACCTATGGTCCCAAATCCACCGTGATGTAGGTGCATCTTCAGTATCAAATAGTCTTCTCGTGTTTCCTTTCGTACAGCGTCTTCCAAGACAAGTGTGATTTTTTTTCCATCAGAATAATACTTGAAATCCCCAGCTGTCCGCAATGTCGGGCCTTGACTTGTTATTGAAAATACGGTTTCTCTGGTTACGGTTGATACGACACTTGGCACAATATCTATTACCTGAAACGTCAGCCTTCCCCCAAAGTATGGTATCATGATATTGTCTCCCTTTGTGACAGGCATCGTATCAAGGGCATCTGCAAGATATCTTTCATCTATTGGAGGAATGCTTTCTAGCGGTACAACTGTTATCTTTTCAGCAAGGGGTGATGAAATCTTTCTTATTTGTACCGCATTCCCGATGGCAATGCCTGCATTGTTTCGTATGAGGCCGTCTATTCTAATGGTTTTACCAGTAGGTATTGGCGTCATCTCGTGAACATTGTCGTATCTTTTGGTCCAGTCAAACTTTGTTTCAGGGTTGGTTTTTTTTGTGATCTCGGTCTTGTGTAATTTTTCACGAGCTAGTGCAAGATGTATTTGTTCTGCCTCTAACTGTTGCTGCGTAAGACTTGGCAGGCATTTGGCAGCAGTTGTCCTCCTTCCTTTGATTTCTATAATGTCACCTTTGGATAGCCCCAGTACAGTCATAAGGTCACCATCAATACGTGCCACTCCTTGTCCTACATCCCCAGTGTAGGCTTCAATAACCGTGAGGGTGTTATTTTCTGCATCCATGAGATGATAGTACTGGATGAATATGGCTTAAAAAAAGTGGTGTAGGTTTACTTTAATTCCCTATAATTGGGTCTTACAAGTTTTGGTTGTAAACAGCGTCATTCATAATTTTAGAGGATCGTTCGGAACACTAACTTGTGTTTCCGAGTTCCTCTCTTTGGTAGATCCATACTAATCTAGTAAGGACTTGCAATCTTAATTGTAGACTGCATGATTCGAACATATTTTAAAGTATTAAGGATTTACTATTGTTTTCTCATATGCTATAGGATAATACGGTACAAAATAATTTTCTAATTTTTCCTGTATTTCTTGCCCGTATTTTTATCAAAATACTGGAATTTGCAATGATAATTTGCACAGTGGTATATTCCGGAATGCGGATCAAATTCCATTAAATCACCCTCACAGTCGGGGCATTTCAATATTGACAACTACCAGGTACGGTACTGTTCACGGTTTAAAAAAGTGACGCGGATTTCTTCTAGTTTTTACTCAAAGGGTGGTTTCCGGTGATCTCATTATTCATCTGGACGGTACTTATCATTTTCAGGCATTGCTAGCAAATAGAAGTTCGGGTCTGTTGAGAATCAACACATCTACGGTAAAAAAATATTATCCGATCATGAATTTCTATAAAGGTTTGTTAACTATCTGATCACTATTTGTAATTGTGACATAATGCTATTACCAACTAGCCCTACAAAACCTTTGTCAAACGTAATTAGTGAATCACATGCAGTATCCTTTGCCAATAATGCATGAAGAATATCAGCAGCAAGAATCTGTTTATGTTTTGAACTCTTGAATTGTGCACCACAATTTCCACATGTGTTATAGAATCGCACATCACCTTTTATGTCATCCATGATCTGATTTGCTGCATCCAAGATTGACTGAAAGTTACTCTGTCTTCCTTTTTCGAACTTGATATTGGGCAATTGCAATAATTCTCCAATTAATTCATCGCATATTTTTTGAGATTCGGATTTTACATATTCAGATTGTTTATTTTGCTCGATTGTTTCAAGTTGTGGCCTATCAGTACCTAAAATTGTTCTTATTACTCCCTTAAGTTCAATCAAAACAAGCGTGGATATTACACCAACGTATACTCCTTGTTTTATTTCGCTGAAAATCTTTTGCGCCTTGGGATATTGTGTAGGTTCTTTTTGAGGTCCGCTGATATATGATATTAAAACATTTGTGTCTATGTAGAACTTTTGCACATTATGAACCCCGTATTGCTCGTACCGTTTCCACTGCATCTATTTTATCTAGTTTTATTTTCTTTCCAAGCAATCCTGCCAATCTGTCAAATGCTGTAGCATCAAGTTTTGGAATGCCTCTCAAACCAATTTCTTTTGCTAATTTTTCTCTGGTGTCTTCATCATTGAATACATGTTCAGGTGCATTTCTAGTGACCAAATTAGTAAGATCAAAAGACGAATGTTTAGTCTGGTCTGAAGGAATATCGAATTCAGATTCCTCAAATAATGTTTCTTGTTCAATTTTATTTTTATTGACTTCATGTTTTATTGTACTGTTTGTAGTATATTCTGGATACAATGTGTACACATCTGCAAGTACTTCCTTTGTTGATTTATCAAAATAATACTGCGCAATACCGCCGACATCTTCTACAACATCTTTTTTTACATTGATGAGATCCTGAATTTCATTTCTACCTTTATCAGTAATTCTATATCGATATGATGTTTTTCCATAAGTATTAGTCACTTCATCTTTAGTCACATACTTGTCATCAACAAGCATTGTCAGATTTTGTGCAAGAGATTTACTAAATACTCCAAACTTATCAGGTCTCCAGTCGCTGAAAAATTCTTCCCTGTTACCAATTTTTTTAAATGTTAATAGACCATATTTTTGTAATCTTGTAGATCCCTCGACATACCTAGTTGCACCTATCAATACGAGAAGCCATTTAGAACTAGAAGAAAGGGACATACCTAACACATTTTCCTAAGACAATAAAGGCATATCGATAAATTTCCATGTAATTTTTCATCTGTAAAATCAGATAGAATAATTATGCATTTCAATTATTTAACCTAATACCCCTGAACCTTGAAATCATAGTGGATCATTCTTGCATTATATGGGTTTGAGTCCGGGCCTGATATGACCCGGATTGCAAGCATGACATCATCTCAACCAAGTCTGTGAAACAATCGCCGTGGGCATGTTCCAGAGTCTTTATTCCACATTTGGCGCACATTCTACGTATTACATGCCTACAGACAGCACAGACAGAGTGTTTTATCAAGGATCCTCCAGACTCGGCAGGATTGATCAGGCATTGGTTGGATGTGTCATCTCCGACATTTTATTGGGTTAAGGAAAGATAAGTATGACCAATATAGTTTTGTATGTCTTCAGAGCATCATGATGAAAACATGGAATTACTGTTTACAAATTTTTTTACATATCAAACTAGGATTGGAATGGAAATCACGTGTCATCATAATTTAAAAAAAATGGCGTAGATTCCCACAGTAAGATTGTTCTAAAACAATCAGACAATATTTTCATTTTCTAATCTTCACCTTGTCTAAGATCGGTTGATTGTTTCCTTTTATTGTTTAATGTTTTATACAATATTGGAATTATTCCAACACAACAACTTGCTATTCCAATGTAAGTAATTGGTTCCAGATATGACCAATAATATGGTTCATCAGGTGGTATGGGACATGCAATTGCCTTACCGCTAACCATACAATGTGGAAAATTGGCTGGGTTATGTTGAAGATAGTAGATTATAATCAAAAGCATGATACCTGCACATAAGAGAATTATTCCAGATATTATTGGAAGATGTATAGTTTTCATATTCTAATTTACAACATTGATTTTCTTGAACACTGTATCAGCACCATATTCTACCATAATTCCGTACGAGCCTGTTTGATTTAGTACTACTGGACCTCCAAGTTGTGAGACATCGTAATTAATGTCAAAATCTCCCATGCCGGGATCACAGACTGTTACAGTTTCCGGACCCGTCCAAAGCTCTGTTCCATCTGTATAAGATATTGAAAGCTGCGGGTTCCTGCAAACTGTTCCATATCCCTTCATCTCTGTGTTAAATTCTATTGGTTGCCCGACTTTGTAGGAATCATTCAATCCAGTCACGGTCAATTGCTGATATCTTGATGGCTGGGTCGTGTTGCCTGATGACACCGTAACTGTTCCGCTCTCCCATGGCTCGCCGTGATAACGAAAGACACCTGGTTCGGTGAATGTAAATTCAAAGGGTTTGTCAGGTTCAATCACCTGCCTGCCGGCTCTGTAAAAATTCAGATCAGTCTGGTTGTCAGCAAACAATGTGCCTGAAAACAATGTTTGAGATGTCCATTTTACTGTGTTATTTATGCCTATTACGATACCGAGATTACCGGGTTCAAACTTTGCCGAGTCTGGGTTTGCTCCTTTTTGGATAATTGTAGAAATATCAGGAGAATGAGGCGTAACCCTGTCAAGATACAATCCCAGCCCGTCCCACCCCCTTTCTTCCAGTTTGATGGCAGCTTTTTGTGTCACACATGCAGCACTGTGATCATTTTCATTTACTACAAGTTCAAGATTGTTTCCACATCGGATATCTTGCAGCGGAATCTGTGCTTGAATCTGTCTCAGTGGAGAGGCAAGAATTGGAGACCCAAGAGACGCCGTAGAATTTGAAACTGTAAAGTAGGTTGTCGAGGTGTGGATGTCGCCATCATATTTTTCAAGAACATATCTTCCCGGCTGTGTTGGTATGAACCTCCAGGTTACTGTCCGCGGTTCATTGCCCAAAGCTAGGTGTTTTTTGTCGTCGAGAACCAAATTATTACTATTGAATAGTTTGATTTCAAGGTCTTGGTATTTGGATTCAGGAGTTCTCTTGTATGCAATATAGTGCATCAGGATTTCATGGTTTATCGAAAAGTTGTCTATGTGGTTTTGATTGTCCACTAGAAAGATCGGATCAGGCGGCGGACCGGGATTTGCATAACCTGAGACTTGAACTCCAGTTTCATAATGAATTGCAAGTTTGCTTCCGTTTTGTCCAGTTGTTTGAAGTGGTGTAATCCATCCGCCGTTGGGAGTTCTGATTGCATTTTGAGGAAGTGTGGAATTAGTTTCATTTTGTGCAAAAGCATCAGTGATCAGTAGACCAGATATCACAATGGCAACAATTATTGAAAGATGTAGTATTTTCATTGTACGTATTTTAATTTGCAAGTCCGTTCAAAACATACAATGCAACAATTAGGGTTAGGGTCTGGCATGTGCTATTCCCTCCCTTGCTATTTGAAGATGTTGTGAAATCATACTGCCTGGAGAACTATTGTTTAACTGCATAGCCCAACCACGTTCAATCAGAATATTGACAGTATCAGGTTTTACGCACGCGGGAGCATGGCCGTCCTTCTTTTCTACAAGATCCAGTCCGCTATTACATTTGATCTGCTCAAGGGGTATTCCTTTCATGAACTGCTTGAGTGGATCAAGAGAGTCTGAACTGCCACCTGTCATTGCCGGAGCCAGCCGCAGTCCACCGCCGGCTCCAAAATAAACTGCTGGAGGCACTTTGATCTGAATGTGTCCAGTATAGATTTTTCCTCCTATCTGCTCTCCTACAACAACCGTAGCATTGGAACCAGACGGAGGTGTAATTGTAGATGTCTCCATCTTAAGGTAGAACGGTTGCGAGGCATTAAGTGTAAATGATGACGGTACAAAATCAACTGAGAGCCATGACGGCATTGGAACTGTCTTGTTGTTCTGTTCTACGCCAAGAACTGAGAGCAAGACTGACAGCGAATTTGTTGTCGGGTTTGAATCGTATACGATTCCAAATGGGCTTGGCGTTGTGCTATTGATATTGACAATAGGTGAGCCAAACTCCATTGGAGCTGTGCCATTTAGTACCTGGACTTTTTCGCCGTTATTTCCAAGAGGCAGATATGCTATTGAGCTTCCTTGCGTCGAGTTTGCGTAAATGTGTGCAACTTTGACATCAAGTACGTTTATCTCAAACGGCTCCAACGCACCTGCAAGTACCAATTTTGCTGGCGTTCCCTCGGGCGTTGCAACTACCTGCTGCGGTAGGAACTTTATCCATGCACCATTAGGTAGGTTACTTGCACTGAGATTGACGGTCCCAGTCATATCGGAGTAGACCATGAGTGGAAACTCTTCATACCCTACAAATCCCATGCAGGTACCACCACCCCCATGTGTACCTGATCGTGTTGAACAGAGATTTACATAATGAACATCTGGTTTGCCCACAGTCACATGTGCAGAAGGCTTACTAGGTGAATTTATCGTAATGTTAATTGCGCCAATCTGCTGCCCGTTTTCATGCAATGATGATATCTCTGCCGGGAATCTTGGTGGACCGGCTGGCGGCATTGGGTTTCCTACGTTAAAGACTGTTCCTGAAACAAGGTTTGCTGCAACCCCCTTGCCCTCTATCTTCAAGGAATTGATTCCAGGATTTGCGGCTGAGCCTGCATAGACGTACATTGTAAGATTTTCCAGTTTGTAATCGTATGAAAAGATGGAATACTTGTCAAACCATGCCTCTATTCCTGTGGGTGTGTCTATCCACAAACTGATGTTATGTAACCTATAGTTTTGGGAGATTGGTCCTGCCTCAACTGTGAACTTGGTAAAACCTCCTTGAACTACCTTGGCAGTATCGTTTAGCAGCTTGAACTGGACTGGAGTAGGAAATGCCCTAGACTCGTTGTTTTCCGATATCTGGACTGTCCGGTTGCTTGACGATATGATCTCTGTGGGATTACTTGGGTTTAGCAGTGATGTTTGGATTGTATAATTTCCAGCACTCTGTGTAGACCAATTGATTACATCCTTTGATGAATCTCCACATGTTGCAGTAAAGTTTTCTTCTGATTGCCATGTGACTGCACCGTCCTTTATTGCTTCTACCTGGTAGATTACCTTGTCATTCTCTTTTTGTGTGTCGTGTATGCTTGAGCTGACGGCAACACTCCATCCAGCCAGAATCGAGGTTGCCTGTTCTCCATCAACCAAGAGATCTGGCTTGTCTAAAATGACAGAGCCTGCCTGAGGGTTAGAGTTCACAGGACATGAAAGACCAGTCTCGGCATAGCTTGTGTTGTCGACTGTTTCAAAAAATAAGCTCTGACCGGACTGGAATGAGAGATACACTTCAGAACCACTTGGTGCAATTTGGAATCTTCCTGCCTGCCACAGGTTCTCTACTGTCTTGATGGTACCAAGTGAGTCTGGCGTAACGCTTTCAAAAAATACATGGTTTGCCCCAGCTGTGTCAGTGCCATACCAGACAACGTATGCAGTATTGCCTGACGATGCTGTCTGGGAACCAAGCTCGGTCACAAGTGGTGTTGTGTTTCCACTCATGTTTGTCGGGGTATCAAATGTCTTGCCCCCATCAGAGCTTCTCGCAACGAAGACGGGTTGTGGTTGTAGGCCATTTTCATAAACTGTCCAGAATTGGTATAGCATAGATCCAGCAAGGACTGGATAGATCTGCCCCATGTTGACATCATAAGTCAAGGTTGTTGTGGAAAACGAGTTGCCGCCGTCATTGCTCTGTGAAATCAGTATGGTACTGTTCTCAAAGACGGCATCATTGTACGCACGCTTTAGGCCTTCCACTAGAAGTGTGTTGGACTGGGCGACAATCTCTATTGGAAATATGCCGTCAAGGGAATCCAGGTGTACTGCAGTTCCAACAGTGCCGCTGTCAATTGTACGAATAAAGTGCATGAGATTACAGTTGCCAAGCGGAGCCAGACAGCTGTTTTCTGAGCCCCATGCTACGTATGTGTTAGAGCCAGATTGTGCCACCACAGGCTGTGATGACGATATTGACGGATCACTTAGGTAGACGGGATCTCTAAATGTACTGCCTCCGTCTGTGCTCTGCGATAATACAATGGACTGTGTTCTGTTTGGCCCAAAAAATCCTGTCCAGAACACCTGCACAATGTTGCCAGAGACCTTCATGTCTGCAAGGCTTGACTGTGACGCATTCCCAATGCTAATTGAGACAGGATCTCGGAATGCTGTACCGCCGTCTGTGCTCTGCCGCACCATCAGAGTTGAGAGATTGTTTACTTGCTGGCTCCATGTTACATACACATTATTGTCGGCTGCAGATATGATTGGCTTGTCAATATTGGTGCTGTTGGCAAGCTGTATCTGATTTTCAAATGTCTTGCCGCTATCTGCACTTTTTCTAAAGAAGAGCTGCGTTCCATGACCCGGGGTATTGACAGTCCAGATAAAGTAGACATTGTTGCCTGATGCAGTCATTTTGTATCCTTGCATGGACGGGGCCTGTGCAAAAGGTTGAGACAGCATAACCGGCATGCCAAAAGACATCTGGAGTGGTCCGCCGAGCAGAAGCAAAAATATCACCATGAGAGAATAAGTTTTCAATGTTCACATCACATCAATTTGATTAGTTTAAAAAAATTGCGCAGATTTGCATAGGAACTTTCTGGTTTTTCAGCACTCGTTTGCATTAGATTGAATTCAGATCTGGTAGTATTCATTTTAATTCTCTAACATGCTCGTAGTAATCTTTACGAGATCATCTTCTGAAAGAAATCCTCTTACACCTATTGCCATATTGCCTTTGAACATGGCCAAGTCTGCCCACATATCATACGGCTGTCCATGATAGTTGAGTTTTCTTATATTTTCAATTACAGCCTCGTTTCCATCTATTGTTATCTTATTTGCTTGAGGAGTAAACAGTGTCCACTTGCTGTTGTCTAGTGCATCCTTACTTGCAATATAATAAGTAATTAAAATTCCCTTATCAAGATAGAAAAATTGTGTGCTTGTAGTTTTATCTGTAAGAGAATATTTTGACACAAATATTGTAACTAATGACAGTCCTTTTGATACCTTGATAAGTTTTACCTGATAACCAATGGGAAGGTATGTAGGGGAAGAAACTTTGAATTCTACAGTCTTGCTAGCCATGATATCATTTTCTACTGTGATACCAAACGTGGCATTTACAATTGAATACGAGGGAGGATTTTGATGGTAATGGTATATTGTTTCATTTGCACTTGCTAAAGGATAGGTCATGTTTGTATCATCAATTACATTGAAGTATTGCTGAACCGTTCTATTGTCAAGTGTAGCAACCATTGTATAATTTCCTGCAGAATTGAATACTGGATATTTTGTTTCTACAAAGCCATTGGCTATCACAGGTTGTAAAATTTTGAAAGTGTACGTACCAAAAGAAAGACTAGGTGTTCCATTATGACTAAAGCAACAAGTATCAAATACTTTTTCACCATAAGGATCAAGAATCTTTACGTAAGGCCCGACTCCACCGTTAAGG
>JARCRW010000077.1 GCA_029850515.1 Nitrosotalea sp.
GTTGAGCAAAAGCATATCGTACAGGATGCAATAAAATCCGGTGCAAGAGACTATGTGATAAAACCATTTGATAGATCTAACGTAGCTATGGTGATGAGCAAAGTTATCAGGTCGAAATAACATGATGAGAATAGTTTCCAATACACAACGTGTGTTTTTTCATCATATGATAAATAACGAGTTGTAGAAATTGAGTACTAACTATAATGACTTGCAAAAATTAAATTCTGTTCTTGACTCTTTCATTGTGCACAAAACAATTCCAGCACTAGGAACTATGCTGGGAGAGATAATCATGCACTCCATAAAAAAAACACATGAAATGTCCATTACAAATCTAGACTTGATAATTTCAGATCTCGAAGAAATGAATGTAATGTCTGCAGTGTATATAAAATGTGATGGAGATCTACACATGGGTGCATTGCTGTATCTCCCAGAAAACGAATCAAAAACATTGGCATCTAAACTACTTGGCAGGACAATCTTAAACGAATTAGAAGGAATTACACCGTCATCAATATCTGAAATTGGAAACATACTTACTGCATCAATCATCAATGCAATATCTGATAATACTGGCTACAAAATATATTCATCAGTACCTGGATATGCAGTTGAATTTTTCAGAACATTGCTGGAAGCAGTAGTGTCTGATTTTGGAAATGAATCGGGTGCACTAATTGTCTCACATGTAGAATTTCATGGGCTCAAATCTGGTATTATGGTACATATGCTTTTAATTCAAAACCCTTCCGAAGTAAAACTTATGATATAGGGTTTTGATCTTTTAATGAAACATGTAATTGAGATAAAAATGGGATGTTTGGAAATAATAACTAATGAAACCGAAGAGCTGAAAACTTTTGTTGGCTCATGTGTTGCCATCTGTCTTTTTGATCTAGTGTCACACGTTGCAGGCATGGCACATGTGATGTTGCCAAGAAAATCAGATGGCAAACAATCTGCTATAAAAAATGACATTGGAAAATACGCTGATGAGGCACTCTCATACATGATATGTGACATGATACAGAAAGGTGCAGATCCTAAAAGAATAAAAGCCAAGATGGCAGGGGGAGCTACTATATTTGCACATGAATCTGAGACCGGTTTGTTTAACGTGGGACCTAGAAATGTCATATCTCTGAAACAAATCTTAAAAGAAAATAACATACCACTTGTTTCTGAAGACACAGGTGAAAATTTTGGACGATGGGTTAGATTTGACCTGAACTCTGGAACCATGATCATTACATCAAATCTTAAAAAATTCGAAAAAATAATCTAATTCCATATTGGAAAAAAATCATTTCAAGATATTCTTGTTGATTTATGGAAACTGTGATCGGCACTGATTTTGTCAACAATCCGTGAATATCTAAGGATCTTAAGGTCATTTTGTAGATAGATAAATATCAAACCTTGTCAAATTTACTCTGGGAATGATAGGCATTGAGGGGCAAACTGCCTGACATTAAAGAGAAATTAATTGTGTTCGGGGTAATTACTGGTATCTTTCTACCAGTACGGATGGTCTTTTATGCGTATTTTTCAGCTCATTGGATTGGGAGCCTTGGCCTTGTTTCCTCGCTCATGTTTGTATTAATGTTTCTGGCTCATAAACAAAAACTTGGACGTTTTGGTGATTTATTTTTGAATCAGATGACAAAAACAATAAAAGGAAAATCTGGCAAAATTGCAATTGTATTCTCGCTTGTTTTAATTGCGTATTTTGCAAGCACTCTTGTGTGGATTGAACGAGGAAATACCATATACTCTGATGAAAAACATTTGATATCAAATATGTTATTTTCAAATTATGACACAAATAAAATGAGTTCTATAGATATTCACAAAATTATGGGCATTAAACAAGGAAACACTATGTTTGATGTATCAAATGTCAACTATGCAGATCATATAATATCAATGACTTATGCCATAATGAATGACATGATGGGAGGGTGGATGGTTAACTTGGACACAATACTTCTCGTGGAACAATTTGAATTTCTTGGATTTCTAGTTCTGTATAGAAAAATTTACAATCCACCAAAGACATTGTTGATAAACTAATTTTCATTATTGATTGTGTTTTCTGTAATTTTACTTTACAAGAAGTATTGGGCATGTGGCATGTTGAGACACTCCTATTGAAACACTGCCTAAGAGTAGGGGCTTGAATCCAGTATTTCCTCTAGTTCCCATGACTATGAGATCAACTTTGTTGGAATTGGCAAATGTTGTCAATGTATCCACCGCCGAATTACATGACATGACATGCACTTCTGCAGAAATCTTGTTTATTTTTGCAATCTCCTGCAGCCTACCTAGATCTATTATTGCATTATTTTTTAGACTATCCATATTCTTTACATGCTCTAAAATGTAAAATGATTCATCTTCAGGGGGTCTAAACAAACAGGTGACAAGTGTAATCTTGGATCCAAATTTTGTTGCAATCTCTAGCGCTACATGAAATGCATGCTTTGAATAATTGGACCCATCATAGGGTACAAAAATATGTTTAAACACTATTTCACCAGCATTATCATATGGTAACGAGTACGTATGGAAATAACTTAGCTTGTTTGTGTTAAAAACATGGTATGACCACGTATTCATTTTCAGAATTGACTATTTGTTAAATATGTGTTGAAAATGATACTCATTACAGCATGGTGTTTGTTTGAAATAAACAACCATAAGAGTTAATGTATCTAATACTTGATTAAAAATTGGATTGTCACAACCTCAGCCTGAGCCACAAAAAACTCTTCTAGAAGATCTAAGCACATTGACCGGTAAAGCCTTCAAAGAACTGGATGCAACAAGGTGTGAGCTACAAGAAAAAGAACGACGTCTGACAAATATTGCAAACGAATCGATGGAGAAGATCAAAGAATTATCTACCATTAATCATGATTTGCAAGACAAGGTGGGGTTTTTACTTGACATTAGTGCATCTTTGAACAAGAAAAATGATGAATTGATTAGGTCTAATCTAGAACTTGAAAAACAGAAATTCCATTATGATCAAATGACTAGGGATTTAAAGTCTAAATTAGATACAGTACTATCAAAAGAAAAGGAATTATCTATGCAACGAGACTTTCTTGCAAAACAAGTGGATGAAAAGACACAAGATCTAATAAAAGCTGAAAAATTCACAGTGATAGGAGAATTGGCAGCAAGGCTTGCACATGACCTCAGAAATCCATTATCTGTTGTTAAAAATACAATGGATATAATGAGAGCAAAACCGAACATGCGTATCGAAGAAAAATTGCCGCATTTTGGAAGGTTTGACCGAGCCATTCAGAGAATAACACATCAGATAGATGATGTTCTAAACTTTGTAAAAAGATCAGAACTCTTGCTACAACAGACATCATTGCTTTCAATGATTGATGGTGCAATTGGTAATACGTTGCTTCCTCCAGAAGTTTTAATATTAAAACCGCATACCGATGTAACAATAAATTGTGATTCACGAAAACTCGAAGCTGTATTTTCTAACTTGATAAGTAATGCAGTACAGGCAATGGATGACAGGGGCGAAATAAAGATACGAGTGATGGATTTGGGTTATACCATACAGATTGAATTTGAAGATACCGGTCCTGGAATTCCACTTGAAATCCAGCCCAAGATATTTGATCCACTGTTCACTACAAAACAAACCGGTACTGGTCTTGGACTTTCAATATGTAAAAATATAGTAGAGCAACATGGTGGTACATTGACAGTCAAATCTCCCCCGACTGTTTTCACAGTGAGATTGCCGAAAAACATAGCACCCAAGTACCACATGAATAATAATTATATTGTCTAGGCGGACAAAAAATCCACATGCAAGACTCAACAGGGTTTTTTTCCACGCATTATGTGTATTATCTTTCCATCGTCAAGAGTATATCTTACAGCAATTATTCTCTCCAATGGAATATCATAACATGGATTGTCGGAATCCTTGCTTGGTCCCAAACTCATCTCTTTTGTGACAAGGATGTTTGATTCCGGTGCAGGCTTGAACTGCTCAAAAAGCATCTTTGATATTGCAGTCCTGATAAATTCTTGGCTTGTACACCCCTCTTTTTTACAAGCCTTATCAATACCTTGGATCATGGCGTGGGGAAGATCTAGTGTTAACGTATCAGACAATCACATGTAAATACTGATTTTCTATAGATAAAGTACTCTGCAATTCTTTTGATTAGTTGTATCCAAAATGGAAGAAGTATGTGTTTTAGCGTATGTTTCTTAATGCGTGGCTGCTTTCTATCTTATTGACCAAAAACTCTAGAGAAAATGGCTTTTGGATTATCTCTACATCATCTTTTAGAAATACAGAGGCATCATCTAGGATACCGTTTCCAAAGGCCGAGACAAAGATTATCTTTTGATGAGGGCGCAATTCCAAAATTTCCTTTGCTACTCGTACTCCATTCTTCTTTGGCATTACAAAATCCAATAAAACGACATTGAATGGATCCACATCTGATCTGTTCTCACCAAGTTTTTTCTTGTATGCCTCAACACATGCCTCTCCATCCTTTGCTATGGTGATATCATGTTGGTGTTTTTCAAAGACTTTTTTGTACTGCAATCCTGCAAACTCGTTGTCGTCTGCTGCTAAGATATGTAATCCCATTTGATGTCTTGTTAAATTTGACTGATTTGTCTGATTAAGATTAGTGTGTTCACTCTGAACATACTTAATTCATTATTTTTTCATGTAATTCTATGGCGTTTAGATGTCGCATGATTGGGATTGTGAACTTGAATGTAGCACCAGATTCTTTGTTGTTGTATGCAAAAATATGTCCACCATGAGCATTTATTATTTCTCTACTGAGATATAGGCCAAGTCCATTACCTTTCCAAGATTCTGTTCTGGGTCCTTTTGTTATGAACTTGTTGAACAATTTTGGCAGTATCTCGGGATGTATGCCATGACCGCAATCTCTTATGGTGACTTCAACCAAGTTTTTTTGTAAATTATGCCGTACGATGACTCGTATGGTTCCCTCTTCAGTAAACTTTAATGCATTATTTAGCAAATTACGAACCACCTGGCCTATTCTCACCCTGTCTGCTTCTATATTGATTCCTTTTTCAAGACTGGTTTCAATTTTTATTTTTCCATCTCGGTTTAATCCCTGCGATGAAGTTATCTCCAATAACATGTTACTGAGATCAAACTTTTCATAGGACAAATACAATGATCCATTATCTATTCTGCTAATGTCTAGAATCCTGTTGGCTATTTCTTCTAATTGTCGTGCTTGTTTTGATATCCCAGCAAGAGCCTCATCTGCTCCAATGTCTCCGTTTTGTGCAAGTTCAACAAAACCGTATATTGGATGAAGTGGACTCTTTAACTCATGTGATGCAATGTTTATGAAATCATCTTTTAAAATATTCATCTTTTCTAGTTTTTTGTTTGCTTTTTGAAGTGACCTTGTTTTTCTAATTACCTCTCGTACCAAGTCTTTGTTTATCAAATTGAGGAAATATCCCAAGGCTAAGGACATGATCCCAGCTGAAGTAATGATTATCAACTGCCACGTAAATGCTTTCTGCTTATTCTCATCAACTCCAGCATTAAGGCTATCAGTTAATTTCTGAGCCTCGTCATTTAGCAGGATTGTTTTCAAGCTAATTTGGTTCTGCTGGGCTTCCAAACCTGTTACAACAGAATTCAAGTTATTTGTATTGCCATCATATGTCTCAAAGATTTGATCTGCTTTCTGTACATATTGCAAATGTGTCGACTCTATTTCATTTAGATTTGTACTCAGAATTGAAAGATTCCCTGTAGTTCCAGAGTCTAATCCGTAATTTAGGAATGTATCTATTAGTTCTTTGATTTTCTTGACTTCATAATCCCACTCCTGATTGTATGACTCGAATTGGTTTTTTGAAATTTCATAGTTTGTCTTGCTAGACATCTTTTGATATGTCACCATATCGGAAATGCTATGTTGTTGCATCTGTTGTATTGCATACATTCGTGTTATTTCCTGGCTCACTGGTATGTTCAAGTCTGATAAAACCTTCATCTGATTTGTAATAGTATATGTTGTAAAGGCATTAAGGGCTAATGCAAGACCTAACATCATTATTATCATTGCAACAGATATTCCAATTCTCAAACTGGTGCTTGTCTTATGATCTTGCAAAATTATCTATCTCCTAAAACCATGTATTTTGATGTCATAATGACTATCACTTGTTTGATATTTGCAAACCAATTTGTATGTCCTTATGTGTATCAAACAGACAAACAATCAATACTTTCATTTTTGTTTTAACCTGTTCTGCTTGGACCCACTGGGACCGAAGTGCCTTCATATCCGTCCCATCCTTTGAATCCTTGTTTGGCTTTTTCTCTCCATAGGTAGATTGGCCATCCTTCAATTTGTGTAACTAGAGCTTGTAGTGTAAATGGTTTGTTCATTACCTCGACTGTCTCACTTAACTGCTTGAGTTTTTTTATCAGATTGTTACCATATCCTGTTATGAAAATTATTCTTTGCTTGAAATTTATTTTCTGTATCTCCTTTGCCACATCAATTCCGTCCATTCCAGGCATGTTTTGGTCAAGTATGACCACATCAAAATATGGTTTTTCATTATCAGTGCCTTGCTTTACATAGTCATTGTATGTCTGTAGACATTCGATACCATCTCTTGTTGTTATTACCAAATGTCCTCTTTCTTCTAGTGCAATTTTATACGAGTCTGCCAAATCTTTGTAATCTTCTGCAACTAGTATCCTCAACGACCAATCTTTCAATAATTTTAACAGTATCACAAGCTGATTTAGTATCTTGTATGTTCAAAGTAAACGAATTGGGAATATCAAAACCTTTGAATTCCTAACCTGCTCTGCTTGGACCTACTGGAACTGATGTTCCTGTATGTCCATCCCATTCCTTCAATCCTTTTTTTAGCATTTCACGTAATTTTGAAACTGGCCATCCTTCAACCTCTGCAAGCAAAGCTTCAACTGTAAACGGTTTATTCATAACTGATGCATTGCTTGTCAATTGCTTGAGTTTTTGTATCACCTCAATTCCGTACCCAGTTATGAAAAGTATCCTTTGCTTTGAATTTATTTTTTGAATTTCTTTTGCAGTCTCAATTCCGTCCATTCCAGGCATGTTTTGGTCAAGTATGACCACATCAAAATATGGTTTTATTTGGCCGTCTATTTGTTTTGTATATTGCTTGTATGCCTTTTGGCATTCTATGCCATTTCCTGTCATGATTACCTCATGACCTCTTCCTTCTAGTGCAATTTTATACGAGTCTGCCAAATCTTTGTAGTCTTCTGCTATCAATATTCTAAGAGTCATGTGGTTCTATCTACACTAAATTATTTAGAAACTCGTGTGTTTGAATTACACAACTTGATGTTTGTACTATGTCACACCAATTCTAGTCTATTACATCTTCAAGTATTTCTCAAAATCTGTTTCATTTTGCAAGAATGTGACATATCTTGAATCTAACGAAACCATGTGCTCGATCAATGGTATTAGTTCTTCCTCTTTTCCTTGTTTG
>JARCRW010000078.1 GCA_029850515.1 Nitrosotalea sp.
TGATATGGCAATCGGAATGTCTTACGCTCCTTTTCACTCATATTTGTCCCTCCAATTTACATAATGATTCATTACACATAATATGGATCTACAGAATGAACTATTAAAAGATTATTGTAATAAGGAACCATAAGAGAACTAATAAGTATCTTAATAGTTCTTTTTAGAATGTGGTGAAAAAAATTAATCCATCTGATTCGAAGAAGATAGGAATAGTTTTTACTTCTAAACAGGTAGAATTTATAGATAGATTAGTTTCAGGTGGTGCATTAGGAGGAAATAGGGCAGAAGTGCTTAAACAAATTATTTTATTTCATCTTAAAGAGAAATTCAAGATTGACTTATTATAATTAATCTGACTTTGAAACTTCGAGTTTATTGTTCTTCACTTTAAGTTCCAACTCATCACCGCCATCCCAACCTAATTCATCTATAATCTCAGGTGTTATGTTAAGACGGTATCTGTAAATTTCATGGTCTTTGTACTTGTAGGATTTCTCTTTTTGTAGTTTAACCACATCTAAGTTAGTATGGGGTCATATATTAGATTTATGGGGTCATGGATAGATATTAAATCGGTGAATAGATATGATGGAATATGACCGTCTGTCATCAATGTGGAGATCCTGCATCATGGAGTTACACTCAACATGGAGAACAACATAGTATGACACGATACTATTGCAATAGACATAATCCAAAAACTGAATCATCTTCAGGTATTAGATCTGATCAGTTCAAACAAACAGGATAAATCTAAAATTATGTGTACCAAACGACTTTTGACAATGAAGAAACCAAACAAAGATTTGACAGAACCAAATTGAGATCAGACTTTTATGCTATGAATGCATATTATACATGTGATTACCGACAGTTCTACAAAAAAACATGGATTGCGAATTCTAAAGGGCGTAAAGATAGTACTCAAAAGTATTGTATTGGATTTTGAAGACCCAGAATCACCAAAAAAACCATAATTGAATTCTACTTGTACAACTGTACAAATAGTTCAAGATGATGCACATATTGTTATGATAAAATACATTGTTACCTTTTGGTGGACGAAATGCATGAAACTGTTGACACTTGTTATTCTGGAGGGTTATCTCTTCTAAAAACAACGAAAAGAATCCCTGAAATAACTCATATCTACAAATAAAACATGGTACAAGATTTTCTAGGCGATCTTGGCAAGTCCGTTATAACACTACTTGTGGTAATTGATCCAATTGCCAGCATACCTATTATCATGGGTCTTACTGGCAAAATGGAAAAGAAACAAAGAACATCAATTTTAAATGTAACAATAATAACAGTCGCAATTCTACTCTTTGTTTTTGCATTTATTGGATCCTCGATTCTTTCAACATTTGGAATTTCAATATTCAGTTTTATGATTGCGGGAGGTGTGCTTCTATTCTTGGTGTCCATTCAATTACTTACGCATGGGGACTGGACATTTGGCAACCAAACTCTGCAGGATGAATCAGGAGTTGTTCCATTAGCTTTTCCACTACTTGCAGGTCCTGGAGCACTGACTTTGGTAATACTGTCCTTTGAAACATATGGCATACTGATAACTGTACTCTCAATCATAATTGTACTGGGCATAACATATGCAATCTTGCGATCAGTTGATCCAATCTACAGGCTTCTTGGAAAAAGGGGCTCATTGATAATAACAAGAATATTTGCAATCATAATAGCAGCTTTTGCAGTACAATTTGTAATTGATGGCATAAAACAAGTATTTCATTGAAATCTTACCCCCAAGTCACTTGGTTTTGTATGATTGGCCGGATGTTGGTTTGCTCTTTTTACGTGCTATATGTGGGATACGAACTATAGGATTTTGGATACCGTGTCTTTAAGATCACTGGCTGCTTTCTTACCTTTTGTATTTGTATTCAAGTTAACATGATCCACTAGATCTTGAATTATTATCTCCATCGTGCTATCCAAAGCAGCTCTGACAGCTGTTATCTGTTGAACAATCTCGGGGTAGCCTTTTCCACCGTCAATCATTTTACTAATGCCTTTGACATGACCTTCTATCCTTGCTAGTCTTTTCTTTACCTCTGGAAGTTTGTGATGAGTCACGTTACACTGTTTCTTGTCTGGGCGATATTTATCTAATCGGATGGTTTATCCAACCTATAGGGAAACCAGAATGTAAACTCCAATGGCAGCAATGACAAAACCCACTATTGAATCATTATACTTTTCTGGGATTTTTGTCAATGCTTTTGCAAATCCCACCGTACCAAGCTGAACTAGGAGCAAGAGCGTAATGATGGAAGCTATGGCAAAGACAGCTGATAACTCTAGTGCAAAGTAGAATCCGGCTGATATTGCAGAAAGGAAAATTGGAACTATGCTGGGATCTGGAGAAAGTGCAGCTCCCAATACTGCAAAGTATCCTATACCGCGAGTTAGGTTGTTGACATTTTTCTTTTCTTCATTTTCATCATGATGATGATCATGATGATCATGATGATGGGCGTTTTTCACTATGAGAGATCTAATTCCTACGATCAAACCTGCAATTAGCATGATTATTCCTATTCCAACGTCAAGATATGATGAAATCAAATGAGAAAAAATAAGTCCAACAGCTACGACTCCAAGACCCATGGCAATAGACAGAGCAACATGCCCAACTGCAGTTACAAGTGATACTCTGAAGATCTTTTTTGAAACCCATTTTTGATTTTTTGCAAGCATACAAAGTGTTAACCAATGGTCAGGAGCTGCCATGTGGAGTATTCCTACTACAGCTGATCCTATGATGTATGTAAGGGGGTTAATCATTCAAACACCTTTCCTTGTCCGCAATAGATAAACAACTCCTAAAAAGGTTATCCCCCTACCAAGGATGGGGCATAATGGATTGGGAGATCAACTCATATCAATGCTTGATGCATATAAAATCTGACTAATGTCCTCGCGATTTATGTAATTCTATTGAATGTTTCTTGGTTCAAAAAAAAAGAAAAATAGTTACTGGATTCTAGGTATTGTCTGTACGTATCTTACGAAATATTTTTCCAGGTTCCACTATTCCTGTTTCAACTATGGGTTTTTCCCCTAGGGATTTTTCAATTGCCTTTCTGCCAAGTTCTATGGCTTGGTCTAACTTCATGTCTCTGCTGTATTCTTTTGTTATTATATCAAGTGCAATTTCGGATGCCTGACCTATTGCAAACCCTGAGCCTCTAAAGAAAGTCCCGCTTGGGTCTACCTGATACAACTGGATCCCAGTCTGGTCTTCACCAACAATTATCACTGATGCGGCCTGTGGTCTTACTGCATATGTTGTATAGTTGTGGAGAAAACTACTGAGATGCTTTGCCAAGGAATCTACGTCTATCGGTGTCTCATATGTGAGTCGATGTTTTTGTGATTCTAGCCGTAATGTGTCAATTAGCTGCAGAATGTCTCCAATGTATCCTGCACCTGTTGCACCAATGTGGAAATCAATTGGAAATATCTTCTCCGAAGGCTCCATCAATGGGTGTGTTGGTTTTATCTGGCTTGCAATCATTGCAAAGTTTGGTGTCTTGATTCCGATGGTTGTAGAACCTCTACTTACAGCCTCAAGGGCACTGTCTACAAGAACTAGTCTTCCCTGTGGGCCATAAAATGGAAACCTGTTGCCGTTTTGGCTTTCAGACATTTATACCACTGCCTCCTTTTGCAAGTTTCGTATGGCCAAAATGTCTATACCATTTCCAGAACCTGGATCTCTCTCCATTGCGGCAGATACTGCGCGTGATGCAATCTCGCTTGCTTGACTGTTTGTCATGTCTTTGTTGTACAAGCTCTCAAGTACGCCATATGCAATAGGCGAGCCTGACCCAGAAGATGCAAAATCCTCCTCCGTGATTGCTCCACTCATATCTGCTGCAAACACGTGTGCACCATCTCTGTCTACTCCTGCAACCAGTAATTCTACATAGTAGGGCTGGTAGTTTCTAAGTCCAGAATAGGCAATGTTTGCAATCAGCCTAGTGGCCTCTTTTATGGTCAAGGGAAATCCCCTCCTCAACTCTATGAGTCTTCGCTCTGCTTTTGCTACCTTGATGATATGCTCTGCATCTGAGAGTTGTCCTGCAATTGCAACCGCCAGTGTGTCGTCCACCTTTGCAATTTTTTGTACTATTTTTGATCCGATGAAAAAGCCTTTGCTTGCTCTCTTATCTGATCCTAGTACTACCCCGTCTTTTGTCTTGATTCCGACTATTGTTGTCATGGCGTTAATACGGCACCTGGGAATTAATTGACTAGGGATGATGAAAACTAGTCACTCTAAACAAATGAGATAGTATTTTATTAGTTGTTTTACCATGGTATGGTACCATGAAAGACATCAACGAGATAATGCCAAAAGTCCCAAACATGAGATGGGGAGCACTAACCAACGCGTTTCCAACAAACGACAAGATAAAAGAAATGGATAAACTCTTTCCACATGACGGTAGATGGCATACAGTATTTGAAGAGCCAGAGCAGGTCTTCGTTGATGGTGTTAGAATATGGAAAAAAGATCCTAACAAGATGAGCTAAATTTTAATCTGCAATAAATCGCTGATCTGCAATTCCAATTATTCTTAATTTTGTTTGCCCTTTGATCGAATTAATTGTAAAATATGGATCTCCCCATCTTCTATAGTGGACTAGTTTTTCATCACCTGTCATGTGTACTGAAATAACATTTCCTATCTTTGGGATGCTGACAGGATGAAATGTTGCAAGTCTTTCTTTAATTGTTCCATGCTGCTCTGTTTGCATGAATATGAAATCTGCCACACCGTATTCATATAGTTCAATCACTGGTACAAATGGGTTTGATTCTTCATCCACCACATGATTTATCATGTAGCTGTTGAAGTGATATCTCGCATATTCTTCCATGTGTTCTGCCTCATTTCGATATGTCCAAGGAGAGTCTCTATCAAATACTATGTTGTATGTGTCTTGCACCTTGTTTTTCTGACCTTGGATTGATGAATAAAGTGCTGCAAGACCAAACCTCTTGGCTTTTGCATTTGTCAGTCCGAATAACTCGTGAAATGCCTCGTAACTTCCTGTCTTTTTTGACTTTTCTATTGAATATATCATGGGAATTCCCATTGCGGCACAAAGGGATGCATGATACGCATCTGAAAATGGCCTGAATGCCTCTGTTGCTTTTTCCTTTAGTCTGTTCAGATGTGATAATTTTTTCTCAAATTCTTCAACTGATTGATATCTAAATGTCTTGGATTCATCTATTGTATCTATTCTATTCCAAGCCTGTTTTGTCAAAAATATGGTTTTTTTATCGAGATGATATTTTTCCATTATATTTTCTAGTATGATGGTGTCAATTTCATTTGGCATGATTTGTTTTTGTGTGGTGGCATAGAGTTAAATTTCCTTTGGGACCTATTATCTAATAATTGGCCCAGCGCATAAAACCCGCAGATCCATATGGTCAGATCCTACAACTTGATAATGCAATTCGTTTTGTTGGCAGGATAAAGGATAGGAAATTGGTCACATTTGTCAGGCAGTCAAATGCGGCACCATTGCTTGATGAAGAACTAAGCAACATGGTACACTATCAAGCATCTGTCAAAGCATCATGGGATGAAATGTTTAATGAAAAACTGGGCAAGACCAACTGGATGATAACATCTAAAGAAAAAGTAAAGCTTATCACATTGTTTCTTGATGATGGGCTCTTGATATTATCAACTGAACCTGAATCACAACATGATGAGATAATTCAAAAGATAAAAAACCTGAACGTAAAATTATAGTCATATTAAAAATTATTTTGTGACAATTACTATTTTTTATCAGCTAATGTTATGAAAACTAAGCTTTGCTATTGAAAGAATTCTATATCCACTAATGTCTATACTATAACTGAAAGTTAGGTCAATATGTAATTCACATAATTTGTGTCTCTTAGTCAGCATTTTGACCAGGCAAGATTACTTTCTTGGAGAGGTCCTACCAAAGAAACCTCTCCAATTTTTTTTATTTTGCTGGGTTGATTTTACGTATTTGTACTATATCCACTGCTTGCTTTTGCCATAATCTGTGAGAAGTCTGTATATGCGGTCAAATGTCTCCTGCCTCATCGTTCCATATTCTATAGTTCTCTGAACAATGGATTCTAACTTGATCTGCTTTTGGTGGATCATCTTCACTATTTCATCAAACATTTGCTTGATTATTTCAGATTCTGGGTCTTCTGGCTCTTTAGACATGTTACTCAACTATGTTGAAAAAACTTAAGGATTATTTAATTGCGTGATATTTTACAAGCCATGAGCGCTAATACCATAAAAAAAGCAAAGGCCTTGGCAAAAAATGGTGTAGTTATGATTGATGATGACCTGTTTCAAGTAAAATCGTCAAGTGATCCTTCAAAATCATACATGGTGACATCAGACAGCTGCGATTGCGAGGGATTCAAAACTTTTTATAAATTTCATCATGGCAAGGGTTTGAAGGCAAATTGCTCACACCTAGAAGCTGTGCGAATCTTCAAAGGTATCCCAACTGAAAAACAAAATTCAAAAACCAAATGAACTGTTAAAAATTTAATATCTGTACTAAAATTATGTCTGTACGCCCTTGTACAAAATTAAATACTCGTCAGGTATATCTCGATC
>JARCRW010000079.1 GCA_029850515.1 Nitrosotalea sp.
CTTCTCCTGTTTGTTGAAAGAAGCATTGGATGGCATGTTTGCATAAACCTTTCAAAGTTTTTCACAGAGCCTCCTTGGAATCCAAATATTGCCTGTTTTGCATCACCTACAAGAAATATGTTCTCTCCAACCATTTCCACAATCTTGGCTTCAAGCTCATTCATGTCTTGCATCTCGTCAACTAGAACATACTGGAATTTTTTTCCGCGGAATTTTTCTATGAATATCAGTAACATGTCAGAATAATCCACTGCACCAAGCTTTGATTCCTCATAGTCCTTGTATGCAGAAACAAAATATTTCAAAAATGCCTGCATCTCGTCAAGTGTGTACGTACTTTTAGTTTCGTCATATGTTTTTTCTATGATATCAGAAGCTTTTTTGACATTTATCTTGTCATGGGTTATGCCAAAACTCTTGATGTATCTCAGGGCGTTTTCTGACTTTGGTACGATTTCAGAAATAAGATAGTCCTTGGTATAATTGAATGCCTTGTTGTTTTCGTAGCTCTCAAGTATGGCATACCTCATGGCATTGTTTCCAGTTATCTCTCTAGTAATTAGTCCGGCATCAACTAGATAGTTAAATGCAAAACCATGAAACGTGTGTATGTTAAGCTTCATGATTTCAGAGTCTGGAAACTTGCCTTTTGCCATCTCGAAGATCTTTTCAAACATTTCCTTCTTTGCCTTTTCAGTAAATGTGATGCACAAAATGTTTTCAGGATTGATACCGGTTTCAAGGAGTCTCATGACCTTCCATGATAATGTGGTAGTCTTTCCGGTTCCTGGATTTGAAACTACGATTGTATTATTGTCAAATTTTATTATTTTTTCTTGTTCTTGGGAAGGTTGTATGCTCAAAAATCTTCAGTTTTTGTTGAGTGTAGAGGATATTAAATGCAGATCCCTTTTTTTATTTGTGATACACTAGGGACATATTATGGATTTTAAACAACTAAAAGATTTTATTGAAAAAAAGATGCGCATGCAACACATTTACCAACCATTGATGATAAAGACACTTCTTGAGCATGAAGGACTGGCGTCTGTTAGAACAATAGCCGAGACATTTCTTGCCAAAGATGAAAGCCAGATTGAATATTATGAACAAATTACAAAATCCATGCCAGGCAAAGTATTGCGGAAACATGGGATCGTAGATTATGCTGATAATGCTTTCATATTGAATGTCACTGATATCACGAACGAACAGAGATCAGAATTAATCAAACTCTGTACTGATAAAATAAAAAAATATGAAACAGAACGTGGAAAAAGAATCTGGGCTCATAGATCTCTTGACTCAAGGGAAGTTCCTGGCTCTCTAAGATATCAGGTGCTATCAAAAGCAAAATTCAGATGTGAATTGTGTGGAATTTCAGCAGAATACAAAGCATTGGATGTTGATCATATAACTCCGCGAAACAAAGGAGGAAAAACAATCCCTGAGAATCTACAGGCCTTGTGCTATACATGCAATTCTCAAAAAAGAGATCTTGATGATACTGACTTTAGACCGTGGAAAAATCTCTATGAAGACAACGACAGAAAATGCATATTCTGTAAACTCTCGTCATCCAAAAAAAGTGATGGCTTGGCATTTACAATCGAAGACAAGTATCCTGTAACAAAATATCATACACTTGTATGTCCAAAACGACATGTCCCGTCTTTTTTTGATCTTGGAACTGCAGAATACAAGGCATGTATAATATTACTTTCTGAAATGAAAAAGACCATCTCAAAAAATGATTCTACGGTAACTGGATTTAATGTTGGAATTAATGATGGGACTGACTCTGGGCAAACAATCAGTCACTGTCACATTCATCTTATACCTAGAAGAAAAGGGGATGTTTCAGATCCAGAGGGAGGAATAAGAAACTTGATTCCAGGAAAAGGAAAGTATACGTGATAAATCATGAATGGCACACGAATCTCATGTTGAGGTTGCATTAATGGATCCACAAATCACTCTCTAACAGAATGACCTTTCTTGAAATTGCATTGATAGCATAATGGACGAATGTTGTCTATGTCGTCACTTCCTCCTCTCATCAAGGGAATGATGTGATCCTCTGTTATCTTGTATCTAGCTGAACCTTTTGATGATGGGATGTCTTCCCACTTTCTATCACATTTGGGGCATCTGTCATATTTTTTGAGTTTTTCTTGAAATTCCTTATCGGTATGACTTCCCCTTGCATTCTTTTTTCTCTCGGAATATGTTTTTGCTCTTAACTGTCTACATGTCTTACAGTATTTTTTTACTTTACCACTAGTTGATGTCCAAGTGCTCCAATTGTCATGACCTTTTCCACACAGCTTCAACAATCACATGATCCAATCATTGCACAAAAGTGTTTAAATTAAAAATTCAGCAGCCTGGGAGCCAGCTTCTGTAATCTTAATCCATCTGTTTCTTCCAATCTTTTCAACTTCTACAAACTTCCAGTGGTCAGCCAATGGTTGTATGATATTTTTATCAAGGCTTGCAAATCTAGCTTGTTCAAAGTTCTCTTCTCTTGCACCTACTGTGATTATCTTGACATCATCAGCTAATTGTGCCATCTCTTTTTTTGTTATCTTCCCACCCTTGTCTCGTATAATTTTCAACGCGGCAACAAGCTCTGGTTTTGGAATTTGAATCTCGTAAGCAGGCAGCCCAATGTTTCTCTTCCAGCCAATTGATTGTTGCTTGCCTTCAAATGCTGCATACCTTTCGGCTTCTGCATAAAACGGTTTGACATTATTTTTAGTATTAAATATCATGCATGCCATCATGCAAGCAATTGCCTGAATTTTGGAACCAGATGCTACATTTACGTAAATGTCATTTGCTTTTTCTTTAAGAATTATTTCTTTAACAGATTTTATTATCTTGAACAAGTCAAGTCTATCTGCTTTTGCAATCTCATACTTGATGTTATTTTTCTTCAACTCCTTTTCGATCTTTTCCCTGTATGCTCCAGCCTTGTCTTCTGATGCCATGTCATGAATCAAGAGCCAGACCTTGTCTGCTCTCTCCTTTATTGCAGGAATCACGATCCTGTCTATCTCAAACCCTACCGGGGCAATGTGTACGCGCATCTTGGATAAATTACTCATGATAGTATCTACAGTCTACATACTATAGATATGATATATAATAATTCCGGTCTACTAGTTGTTCCATGATAACCACACAACATATCGCACTTGACTCATGCGTAGTAATTAGCATGATAGAAGATCCTAGACTGGGAATGAAGCTAAAGCAAGGCCTCAAAGGAAAATCTGTAAAAATTGTACTATGTGATATTGTACTCTCCGAAGTCAACAGAGTAAGAGGATATGCTAAAGACTATATCATTTCAAAGATATCTAAAATTCTTGGAAGAGATATAGAACTACAACAAACCAACTCACAGGAAAAAGAAGATGCACAAAAACTATCTGGACAATTTCTAGAATGCCACAACGGAGACAATATCATACTAGCACTATGCAAGATACGAGATTACATTCTTGTAACATTTGACAGGGCACTGCTTCGAACTTGCAACTTTGTTGGAGTGGTTGCATGCAGTCCACTACAGGCGGGAGGCATCTAAGATGAATATTTTGGATAAAGCATTTTGATTACTGCCAAAATCTGTACAAGTCACAATACTAATCGAGGATCTAAAACGAGTAGAATGAAATCTAGAGTGTAATCGAGCGCTTGTAAGGGTTCTCTAGGACAGTAGTGAAATTAGATCTAGGTTATCTGAATTGGGAATGAGAATGTAATGATGGGAATCATAATTGCTCTTTTGCTGGGATATTGGCTTAGAAAAAGTGAAAAGAAAGAAGAAAAACAAATCGACAAAGAATACACTGGTTCTGTAGAATACGATGTAGATTACGGTTATGTGCGAGAGGGAGAATATGTGGAGTGCATCATAGACATGAAATTGCTTACTAATGTCATCATGATCACCGTATGGTTAGTCCGAATCAGCAAGAGGAGTCTTAATTGGTTGGCTATATGGTTTTGTTACCGTAACTCCCTGATCATCTGTTACTACTACATTATTGTTCATGTCAATGTTAGACGGAGACAACCATACTTTTTCCCCTGGATTTAAAACTGGAATAATATCTACCTTGGCACCAGGTCCATAATCCACCCTGACATTTGTAAGTGGTGCCTTGCCTGTATTTTGAACCATGACATGCATATCGGTACTTGTCCCTGTTTGTACTATGGGATTTAGAAGTAGTGCGTATTGCGGAGTTGACTGAGAGACTAGTATGATAACTATGGCAATCATAACTGCCGCTCCTCCACCAATTGTTCCGTACATAATAGGCTTCATAGTAGATGATCTACTATGTAGTAATACTACTATTAAACATATCTTCATCCTTTCAACTAGTAACGAGAAAAAAACACATGCCACATTCTTTACATTTGAAATTCTTTTTTATCAAACATCTGCTTTGTGTAACACTGCTATTTTTTCGAAGTTATTTTCCATTTGCAAAAACTGTAGAGTGCATCATAGACATGGAATTGTTTACTAATGTTATCATGATCGTCTTTTGCATTCATACTAAAACCATGAGCAATTGCAAGCAATCCCTCCGATTGTAGTGTTAATGATCTATTGGAAGTATCTGCACCTCTGACAATCTCTGCTAATTCTATTAACGCTGGATCTTTTTTGTCCAGATCATACTTTTTCATAATGGCATCAAAAGAACATTCGTCTCCATGATGACCCAGTTCAACATTTGAAACATCAAACGGAGTGGCGTTTTGTTCTTTTGCAACCTGTATTACCTGATCAGCTGGAACAAAGAGAAATTCTGCACACTTGTCTACAAAATTCTTGATAAGCCATGGGCATGCAATTCTGTCTACTTTGGCATGTTCTCTAGTAACCCATTTCATGACGTATCACCATAGATCATCTACATAGGTAGATTAACTACTGATATAAGGATTCTTAAACTAGTCACGTATAGGATAATAGAATGATCAAACAGAAAGGGATGAAGGTTGGAGCCGTTTCACTGTGGCTTCTTTTACTTTTAGCAGAGAGACCAATGTATGGATATGAAATCATAAAAGAATTGGAGAAGAAATTCGCAGGATATTGGAAACCGCAAACAGGTACAATCTATCCCGCATTAGAAAAACTTGAAAAAAATAAATCCGTTACAAGCAAGGTTGAATTCAGAGACAGAGCTCTGGACAGAAGACATTATGCAATTACAGAAAAAGGTCAGAGGGAACTGGCAGATTCCATGATGCATTGGTCCAAGATGGCAGAAGTTATTGAAACACATTGGGAAACTCATCAAGCTGTATTTCGTCATAAAAGTGAAATCAGTAAAAATGATCTTTCAAAGATCTTTATGTATCTTGCAAAATCCTTGCAGGAAAAATCAAGTTTAGAAATAGGCAAGATATTGCCAACCACTAAGAAAATAGTTATAAAAAATCTGTCTGATCCATTAGAATTTAAATTTCTCTATGCAAAAGAAAAGACTAGTGAAAATAGTGACAAGTATGAAATTCATATTGAGATGGAATGGCCTCCACAGACTTCAAAAGATGCAGGGCCAACATAGGTATCTCTCATAACAGAAGACTCGTTTACATTTTTCCAGTATTCAACTATGCATGATCTTCTTACTGTGATTTTATATTCATCCCAATCTTTACTATCTATTGCTCCTCTATTGCATAACATAAATCATAAAAATAGAGAAATTCTTTTCATTCAAACAGTCGGCATGGGAGGAAACATTATTCATTATAATATTACAAAAGAGACTCCGAAAAAAAAATTTATTGAGCTAAAGAGATTATCTGGTGAATTTAGTTTTGTTGGTAAAATTGGAAGTAATGCCATGTCCATGTATGTACCAATATTGGAATTGGAGCAATCCACATTTAATTTTCCATAAAACTTTTCTGATTTATTTTTACTGTATCTTGTGAATTTCGTAAACCTGAATTTGTGCCTCTTGCCCAAAATAGGCAGGAACAGCAAGATATAGCCTGCCCGTCTCAGGTACAAACAATGAAGTCCTTGCACCGTTAGCTGTTGGTATATTGGCTACCTCGTGGTAAGTGTTAGCGTCATCTTGTGATATCACCTGCAGATACCCCCCACCTCCAGTTACATAGATCTGCTTGTTTTTATCATCATAGAAAATATCGTCTGCATCTCCAACAACGTTTAGCTTTGCTATCTGCTTTCCAGAGTCAATATTGATGATATATAATTGTGAAGACTGTCTGTAAACAACAAAGAGTCTATGATCATCTTCATCCAATGCCATGGCATAGTTACCATGTGAATCAGTATCTGATATTTTTGATATCACTACTCGCTTTTGACTATCAATGACTTCTATAGAATCGTCTACTGGAACATTGACAAAAATACCAGGTTGTAATTCATGAGAAATCTGAAATGATTCAGGATGACCATCAAGTTTTATGTTTCCTACCAAATTGTCAGTCACGGTATCAATTAGTCCTAATGCACCATTACCATATCCAACATAAACTAATTTTGAGTTAGAGTCATATCGCATGTTATCTGCATCACTTGAAAGATTAATTGTTTTGACGAGCGCATAAGAGTCTGAATTAAAAATCTTTACCGTTCCATCTCCAGCATTTGTCACATAGATCTTTTTAGATTCTGGAACAAAGACAACACCCTGGGGTTCGTCAAGTCCAGTAATACTGTGTATTCTATTACCTTTTATGAGATCAAGTATATCTACAGAGTTATTTCCAAGTTCAGCTACAAACAAGCGTCCTCCCGCAACATCGATATCCATGTGATCAATTCGTCCGTCAACATTTGAGAGTGGAATTATCTGTATTTTGTGCAATGCAGTAGTAGAAAGGCTTTCGAGATTTTCAATATTCTCCATATTTTGCATATTAAATAAACCTCTACCAGAAAGAACAATGAAAAATACACCAGTGACCACAATCACGGCAATTATGACAAGAGTTCGTTTACCCATTTAGATCACCAGTGGATGAAGCCATAGTAGATTAGATACTATGTAGATTCACTACGTATATAAACACAATTACAAATTATGTGATTAACATGATGAAAAAGAGCAAAACTTCACGGTATGTAGGCGGAGATTGGGGGCAATTTTAATAATCGTGATAACAGTCGTGTTTCCATTCTGTAATATCTTTCCAAACGAAGTTACTGAAAAGGTAAAAGTGGTTTCTATTGATGGATCTGGATGTACAGTGGAAACTTCTGATGGATAAATAATGTCTAAATTTTTTATCACATGTACCTTGAAACATTGAGAAATGGTCCATGACCTGTTGAGATTCAGAGTCGTCCTTTTGATCTCAAGTTAGACTTTGATTACCTAATTATCCGTCACACACAAGCGAATCTGATTCAACCAACCCCTTTTTACAAAATTCAAACAAACCTATGCTAGTTGGCAAAGGTAAAGCAAAAGAAAGTCAGGCAAATTACTAAAAGACAGACTGGTAGAAAAACAAGGTACACGTCAAAGGTTTCCTATCGTTTAAGGGAGATTCCAATAAAACAGATCCAAGTCTGGAAAGAGGCCCAGGCAAGAAAACTTGACCGAGAGGGAATTTCAGAGCTAGCCAAGTCAATCAAAACAGAGGGACTGCAAAATCCCCCAATGGTGCAAAAAGAGGGAAACTTGTATCTTTTGATGTCAGGACAGCGGAGATTGGCTGCACTGAAAAGACTGGGTGCAAAAAAGATTCCGGTTTTGGTCTTGACTCGAAAAACAGAATATGATACCCCTGATGCCAAGGCAGCTTCTGTTATTGAAAATATCCACCGCAAAAACATGAATGTGAAGGACATGGCTGACGCATGTGCATTTTTGGCCCAACAGATGGGCAAGTCAAAGGCTGCCCAGTCACTGGGACTTTCAATGTCCATGTTCAAAAAATATCACGGTTTTGCAGGAGTGCCAGACAAGCTAAAAGAACTTGTGCCAAAGATAATCTCAAGGGATGGTGCAACAAAACTGTATCAAATCATTCCAGATGTTTCAAAAGCAGTTAAAATTGCACATCAAATGTCAGAACTTGAGCCACAAACAAAAAAGCGATATCTCAAGGTTTTAGGATATAATCCAAATCTATCCCACAAAAAGATAATGAAAAAGGCAAGGTCATTAATATTGCAACAGAATGTTTCATTAAAGTTGTCAAAGAGAAAATCACATGGACTAGGTGTACAATCACGCCGCCAGGATCTACACCCAAATGAGCTTGCCAACAAAATTGTATCAGACTGGCTTGAGAAACGAGGATACTAGTTTTAACACCAAAAGAGATGTTGCTGCTAGGTTCTGTACTAATTCTCTATGATGACTACTGGACATGGTGGGATTCAAATCATAGTTGTAAAATATCATAAAATATTTTAAAATATTAAAAGTAATTTCCAAACTTGGTAAACTGAACTCCATGTGGAGGTCTCATGGATTACTCTGAATCAGACCGTATGTGTAACCAATTGCACTAGCCGGGATGGCAGGAAATGGCTATGTGATCAAGTACAAGTAATGGTATGTAATCGAACAATGGATTGTGATAAAACATACTCCATGAAATTTATTAAAAATATTCTTCAACGACATGTTGTAACAGAATTCATACAGGGGTTTTTTCTAAAGTAATAAAAAATTGGGAGTATGGCTGTATGGAATCTATTTGTGTTTAACTGTGGTAAAGACTCCCACACCAGCTACGACACCGACTACTACCAGTCCTGCTGCCCATGTCACGGGCTCAAGTGGACCGTGGGGATTGTTGGCATCCGTATACGACGATTGTGCAAAAGCATGTGGGAATATGGTTACAATGGCAAGTAAAACCAGAACGCCAAGTAACGCGCTTGTTGGTTTCAACTTATCTATTGGAGTATTCATGTATTGTTTATCTCATTGACACATAAAAGACTCGCTTAACATTGTTTAGCAACAACTTTTAGCGTATGTCTTTTTTTGAAAATTGAGAAAAGCCAGCTACTGTCAACATGTAACACATTACAAACAGAAAGATTTGGTTCATCTCTGCGATAATTCGAGTCTTGTATTTTTTGAACTAACATTTGGTATACGCCAACGATATTTTGCAAAAGATGATTCTATGCAAAATGGTGGAAATCTTATCAAAGTGACTAGACTTTTTTCCTAATTTTTTATATTTTATTTTGCAAATTTAAGAGCCTCATTATGGTATCTTTTTGTTTGAAATTGCCATTTTTTAGCGCAATATCATTATCGTGTCTCAAGTTGTCTCGCTTTTAGTTTCACGTGCTGGTGCCGAACTCACGGCATCTGAAAAAACCTTTGTTTGAATTTCTTGATTTTCTGTAAAGGTTTTCAATCTAGTAATATCTGGCTTGAAAAACAGGTCTAGGGACCAATCTGTTACTACTCTTAATTTCTTCTCAAGAGTGGGCAGATGGCTGAGATAGTACGTTCTCCAGATCATCCATGCAAGAAGGCCATGGGTCTTCATGCCAAATAATATTCCAACACCGCTTTTTTTTCCGATTTGTGCCATTATTCCTCTTGACTTGTAATTGAAGCTAACTTTGGCCCCTCCCCTTATTGCTGATATCAGGTTGCTTGCCACAACTTTTGCCTGCTCTACTGCATTTTGAGCAGTGGGAGGATACGGCCTTCCTGTACTCTGGTCGGTTATGGATGCACAATCCCCCAGTGCGTATATTCCGTCAAAACCTTTGACCCCCAGGTATCCGTCAACTATGATGCGCCCACCCTTGTCATGCTCGCATTGTAACTCCTTGACAATCTTTTCCGGAGTCACACCACCTGCCCATACTAGCGTATTGGTCTCTATGACAGTACCATCCTTTAGTTTCACAGCGGATACAGTTGCCGAACTGACTGGATTTTCCAGTATTATTTCTATTCCAGACTCTTTCAGCTTTTGCGCAGTAAATTTTGAAAGGTCATCGCTTACTTCGGGCAATATTTTATCACTTGCATTCACAAGAACCACTCGTATGTCTTTGATGTCAATGTCATTGTAAAAGTCCTTGACTGCATCCCTGACTAGTGCGTTCAACTCGCCTACCGTCTCTACACCTGCAAATCCCCCTCCGACAACAACAAATGTCATCAGGCTCTTTCCTAGTACTCCGTCTTGTTCTATGCTGGCTTGCTCTAGCATGTCAATGACATGGTTACGCAGAACAATTGCATCACCAAGACTTTTCATGGTGTAAGAATATTTTTTGACATCTTCCATGCCAAAGAAATTAGTTTCCCCGCCAAGGGCCAGTACAAGATAATCATAATCCAAGGTGTGGTCATGCCAATTTGCCAGATCATCTCTGTTGCCTATTACATTTGATATGGTAGCCTGCCTTTTTTGAAAATCAATAGATCTAACTGTTGCCTCGTAAAATCTCGCCCTTTTGCAAAATGCCCTTACCGGTGTTACAATGTGCCTGGTTTCTATCATGCCTGAGGCTACTTCCGGCAACATGGGAGTGAAGAGAAAAAAGTTGTTATTGCTTACCATGACTAAATCTACAGTAAAATCATTTTCAAATTTGTTTTCCAATCTTCTTAAAACCTCAATTCCTGCAAACCCGCCGCCTAGGACAAGTATTTTTTTTCTATCTTTTACCTCAATGTTGTTCTTGCTGCTTTTTTTCATATGTGAATTATTAGACTCTGGCATATAATGCCATGTGAAATCTTCCAGTGTGACTGATTACTAGTCTTATATAACAAGATGATCAACCAATGGCATGAATGCTGCAAGAATTGTTAGAGTAAAAGAACCATTAGAAATACAGACACTTGAGACTCCAAAGCCAAGAGGCTCACAAGTTTTGATTAAAGTTCAATCAGCCGGTGTCTGTCATAGTGATATTCATCTCTGGGAGGGAGGATATGACGGACCTGCAGGCTCGTTCATGAAAACAACCGATCGGGGTGTAAAATATCCATTAACTCCAGGTCACGAAGTGGCAGGAATAATTGACAGCATGGGCGAGGATGTGGAGGGATTTGCCAAAGATGAAAAGGTTCTTGTCTTCCCCTGGATAGGAGAAGGTCTCTGCCCTGCATGTAGAATTGGAGAGGAGAATCTTTGTGACAAGCCAAGATCTCTGGGAGTGTATCATGATGGTGGTTATGCTGAATATTTGCTTGTTCCAAGTTACAAGTATCTCATAAAACTCGGTGACATGGACACTGACACTAGTGCAACGTTATCATGTGCTGCACTTACTGCCTATGGCGCTGTAAAAAATACACACCTAAGGCCTGCAGATAATGTAGTTATTGTCGGGGCAGGAGGCTTGGGCCTGATGGCAATCCAGCTTGCAAAAGCAGTAACAGGTGCAAGAATAATTTCAATGGATATTGACGACGAAAAATTAAAAGTCGCAAGACAAAATGGCGCAGATTTTACAATAAACTCCAAAAGCCAAGATGTGACAAAATCCATAATGGAGTTGACAGACAACCTCGGAGTTGACGCTGTCATTGATTTTGTCAATGCCAGCAAAACAGTTGAAACAGATATGCAGATACTTCGAAGACGAGCAAGAGTTGTTCTTGTGGGGCTCTTTGGGGGTGCACTGCAATTAAACCTCGTTACAATGCCAACACGAGCATACAAAATAATTGGCTCCTACACGGGCTCGTTGACTGATATGATTGAATTGGTCTCTCTTGCAAAAAGGGAAATAATCAAGCCAGTGGTTTCAAATAGATTCAAGCTTGACCAGGCCACTGAAGCATTGACAATGCTAAAGGAAGGCAAAATTGTTGGTCGGGGAATAATCAACCCCTGATCTGACTATGGATTACCTAGAACTCGTTATTGTTGGCATCCTGACATCCATACTGACCATCTCACTGTGGCAGTTTTCAACAGTAAAAAAAGAAATGCGCATTCAGACTCAACAGCAGACCTATGCAAAGATAGTTGAGGCACGACTTAACCTTGAAAAAACAGAGACATTTACAAAAATGGCAAAAGAAAGCCAGGTATTTGCAGACCGCTTTTCCATAGTGGACAATCCTGATGAATATTACATAGCAGTAGCATTTCTTGATTTATTTGAATTTCTGTATCTCATGAACAAAACAAAGACGATAGAACCTGGGCTTTGGTCGCGATGGCAAGAGCTAACAAAAACAATGATGACCGTACCCAAGTTCAAAAAAGTGTGGGAAAAAACAAAAAAAGTACACATGAAGGACTTTGTAGATTTTATTGATTCGTTATAGTTGTCATAGAACTGGTAACTTTTACTGCTCTAGCCTATGAGATATTTGCCAACCTGATTTTTTGTTTTAAATTAATTTCCAAGACTCGCACTTGAAATCACAAGTAAATCTTATCTAATCTTGATACCATGATTATGCATGCAGTATCTAGTAGAAGCTGAGAACATAGATGGCCTAATTCCAATGAAAGATGTGCCAGATTACATCAACCACATTGTGATTCCAAGCTACGAACAACTGATAAAGTTGGAATCAGAAAACAAGATAAAGGGAGGACTTTTGGCAGGACAGAGGGCAGGAGCATTTGTAATGGAGGCATCCTCTCCTGAAGAGCTGGGAAAAATGCTAAGGGCTATTCCCTTTTGGGGAATGGTAAAATGGAAAGTCACTCCTCTACAATCATTGAAATCTGCGTTGGAACAGGATGGGCATATTGCAAAGATGCTTTCAGGACAATAGGTCTGAAGGCTAATCTCCTTTAATTTTCAAACAGAAACCCTGTTGGACTGGCTGTTAGTTTAAAACCATAATGCCTGCCAGTGAAATTATTCAATCAGTTTGGTTCTCTAATAAGCAATGAAAAAAATTTAGATCCAGTGGGAATGATAGTTACTGGATAATCTATTTTATGATTGTAATCTAAAAAAAGAGAATAATGGGAAAAAAGTTATTTTTCCATGTTTTTGCACATTTCTTGTGCTGCCTTTGACATTTCCTCAGGAGTCACGTCTTTTTTATGAGTCGCAATACTCCAGACATGCCCAAAGGGATCCTCAATTGAGCCAAACCTGTCGCCCCAGAATGCATCCATCATAGCCATCTGTGGTTTTGCTCCTGCAGCGATAGCTTTGTCAAATGTCGCATCAGCATCACTAACGTACAGGTAAATGGATGAACCAGTGCCGCCTACTGATTGTGGCGAACGACATTTTCCTTGTGGCATCTCATCATTTAGCATTATGATGGAGTTTCCTATCGTAATTTCTGCATGCATTATCTTTCCGTCAGGTGTTGGCATTCTGTGCAATTCCTTTGCATCAAAGACTTTTTTGTAAAACTCGATTGCTCTTGAGGCTTCTCTCACTGTCAAACTAGCAGTTGCAGTGGTAAAGCCATCAGGAATTGTTTTTGTCATTAAACAATTAAATACATGCTTAACTATTTAATTGTTATGGGTTCACCGTGGAAAGCATTATCCGATGACAGCAGAAGACAGATGCTATTGTTATTGAAAAATAAAGAAATGACACCAAGTGATCTTGCACAATATTTTGACTTTACGTTACCTGCTGTATCAACTCACTTGCGAATACTAAAAGAGGCAGATCTCATTACAGAACAAAGACATGGAAAAAATAAATTTTATTCCATAAACCAAAAGCAAACTTTAGAACTAATGAAATTTTTTGAAAATATGTGGGGATATAAAATGGACTCACTCAAAGAATTTGTTGAAAACAAGGAGAGAAAAAGAAAATGACTGAAAATGAAGTAAGAAAAACAATAGAAATTGATGCCTCCCCAGAAGTGGTATTCAAGGCCATTTCTGATCCTGCGGAGTTGACTCATTGGTTTCCAGATGCAGTAATATTAGAACCCAAACTTGGCGGCAAGTCCAAGTTTTCTTTTTACAAGGATTCAGATAGACGTCATACGGAAATGGATGCAGATGTTATCAGTGAAGGCGAGGTTTTAGAATTTGTTCAGAACAAAAAACTTGTGTACACTTGGCAGTGGAAGGATATTCCAGACTTTCCTGAAACTATTGTAACATGGGAATTGGAGCAACTAGATAAGAATAAAACAAAGTTAACAATGACTCATTCGGGATTTACAGGTAGGGAAAAAGGTAAGATGAGCTTTGAAAACCATAGTCAGGGTTGGACATTCTTTCTTAATGAATTAGCCTCATACTGTACAAAATAACGCAATTTTGCATCAATTCATTTTGTACCGTGTGTCTCTCTAGCTTGACACTTCAAACCCATGAGCAGGCAATAATGAATTTATTTTAAAATATCGGGAGATTGAACAGCATCAGGGCTTTGTTACTGGGTTTGATCTCTCAACCGCATTCAATTAAATTCAATGGACTGTCATACAATATCATATGATTTACGATGGCTGTTCAATAGCGTTGGCTAGAGATAACTTTGACTGTAAATTATTGAGAGATATTTTCTTTGAATAAAAGTTCAAATAATAAAATACCCACAATATTGCAGGTTCGTTCCAAACTTGAGTTATTTTGTATACCGACTAATCTCACCCAGGACAACATTTCCAAAAGACATGACAGATACCGAGGCAAAGGTAATGAAGGCGCATTCTACATACTGGAGTGACTTGGCAAGCAAAAAAATTGCAATTATTGCAGGACCCGTATTGGATCCTATGGGAATGTGGGGTTTGGCTGTAGTAGAAGCTAAAGACAAATCGGAGGTCAGCACATATGTAACAAACGACCCCGTAATCAAGGCAAACATTGGATTTAGATTCGAGATTCATCCAATGGCGCAGGCAATCTTGCGAAAGTAAACAAAAATAAATTTATCACGCATGATGAATTTTTAAACAAACAAAGTGCGCTAATGGCAATATTGTAAAAAATTATGCTATGCGGGGCAAGTTAACCGTCAAGCCATGTATGACAGCCTTGAAGCAATATTACAAATGCATGAAAACAATCCTAAAAAACTACTCTTACTTGATATTTGAATGTGGAATTATTTGAGTGCAAACGCATATTCCAATGAACCATCTTTTTGTCAAAAGTTGCAGAGAGGCGTTTTCATCAAGGCACTCGTATTGCAGGTTTGTATTCTACAGTAGCATTTACAAAGCCAATAATCTGGTTTTCAATAAATCCGCCCACCTGACAAGATGCTGCAGCAATTGTACTGACTGGAATATCCTGTGGTCTAATCTGTGAAGAGTTTAGGCCTACTGCAATATCTACATCACCGCCTCTGTTATAACAGCCAGAAAAAGCCATTCCGTAGATTCCCTGCGCATCAGATTTTGCAATAAATGAATAAACAACTGTATAATTTTCACCATTTTTGTGCGGAATCCCTGTTGGATCTACAGATACTACAAGTTGATGATCTGATAGTGGTTGATGGTTTGTTGCATTGTAGACTGATAAATTTCTTCCAAGGTCTATCATATTTGGATAATCCCACGTTGCAAAATATCTCACATAAATATGCGCAATTGAATTTGGTTTCATGAAAAATACTGGTCTGTGATAATCTGTTGTTGGATACGGATCTGGCGGCATTGTGGTGAAATGATCTACGGGTATGGTAATTTTGTGATAGTCTACTGCATAATCTATCTGAGTATCTGTCATCGAGGTGCTTACAATAATGATTACAACTGAGACAGTCAATACGGCCACAATTATCGCTGCAGTCTTGACCTGTTTATTCATTGTCCTTGGTTGTGACATTTTTTGTCAATTCTAAACCACGTGTACTGATTATAACCTTTGATTAAAATGAAATTTAACTTAATTTTATAGAAAATAATTTGGTTATGTTTTTTATTCAACAATTTTTATTTGCATCATTTCAAATTGGATGGAAAAAATGTTTTTCATAAATTCAAGTAATAACATGTGATTTGAAAGTTTGAATCATGTGCTTAGATTCACATTGAAAATAGATGGGATTGTCCATTCACTTGGTTCTTTTTTTCAGTCTAGCAAGTTCTGGTAGTGCAAGTGCAAAATGGATATGAATGCAATCATCTGCTTCATCTTGACTGCAAAACATCCTGTTGTTTTTAAGATATACCTCTGCTAGTTTTCCTGTCTTGTGATCTTTGAGTACCAGTGTCTCACCCACGCTGATTTTTTCAAGATACGGTGCATAGTTTTTTAAAAAATCATCCTTTTCTGCATTCAATAATAGAGTCTCATTAACGTAATCTACAAGTGATAATCCCTTTTCTTTTGCTTTACTCTTTACTTTTTGATATATTGCTTCTTCTATGGCAACAGTTGGCTTGCGTTTCTGCTTGTCTTTCATTGACATGTATCTGACATGACATCATATTAACTTGAATATATGTTTTACATGTTGATAGCGTGTAGGTAAAGAGTTGTCAACAAGTAAACTTTATTATTACCGTGTTACATGTTACTAACATGTTAATTACAAGTTTACGCCTTGGAAATTTTTCCAAGAAAAAATATTCCTCGATGGATGATCTCAGCAAACTAGCACACAGAGAACTAACGCATGCCAAAATCAATGCTAAACCTTTGGAGGAACATGTGAATTGAGCCAAAGACAAGACATACCACGGTATGCCATGACTGATAATACATGTCCACGATGTAACAAGCTTGGCCTCTGTGTCATGGATAATGAGATTTGTTGCAGCAAATGTGGAATTGTACTTGGGCCTGATTACCAATTACAAGAGACCACTTCAAGCTCCAAACTAAACCTGTACCAGATTGCTGGAGTGGGATGCAAAAAGGTGAATCTTGAATTTGCAAGACATATTCATGAAAACAAGTCTGATGTATCCCAGATATCAAACGTATGTGTAAAACTAGATCTTCCAATCTATGTTGCACAAGACATTAACATTGTATATCGAAAACTCTCAAAACACAAGCAACAAGAAAAAAAGGTATACTCTGATTCGATTAAACGATATGAAATTGACGATAAAGACACTTCTGAATTAAAAAGAAACAGGCCAAAAGGGTGTACTAAAGCGCATATTGTAGCATTTGCAGTGCATTTGTCATGTAGAAAGTATGGTCTCCCAAGGTCTGATACGCAGATAATTGAGGCAATCAAAATGAATTTTGGAATGAAACGCACGTTTACTATTTTAAAGACATATTCATTGAACCGAATTACGGCTGAAAGTCTTGGAATTGTATGTGATTATGATAAGAGCAATTACTATATGCGCATTTTACTCGGCAAGATACGTTCCAAAATAGGAGATGGACCTCTTTTTAATAAAATACAACGACAGGCCATTGAGAATTTAACCCACATTACTGACACGCGAGAAAATACAAGAGCACAACGAGCCCTAGACCTTGCATTAGAGGGAGCGAAATTAAATGTTCAAGTATGAAGAAGCTATAGTAAATATCTCAAAACTAAAACCGTGTCCTGTCAAGGTTACACTACATACTGAAAAGATGTTAAAGGACCTTACAGGTATAGTAAAAACAAATCCAGAACAAATTGAACCAATTGTAGTTGCAATTCTTGGCTCTGCACAATATGTTACAAATGGTGATCTACGTGTCAAGGCCTTTGAAAATGCAGGGAAAGATTCCATAAAATCCTGGTGTATCAATGTTAAGACAATTTCAGATGTTGTAAGACTGCATATGGAATTGAATACGCGTGGTTCCATTAATCCAATCAAGATGGCAGAAGCTGTACGTTATCTTGAAAAACATAACGTGGTACCATTAGTTGATAAAAGATATCTGGAACTTGCCAAGAAAACTTTGTATCCCAAAGTGCGCCAGGAATGGGAAGATTTTATCATTACAGCATGTCAAAAGCATCCAAATGTAGATCTCCCTATTCATATCATAGAAAGGATTGCCGATTTCTCAACTGAAAAAGAGCAACTAACTGCAACAACTGTCATTTTGGATACAGTACGGACTTTAAAGCCCAACAGATTTGTCTTTCCAGCTCCTCCCGCACTTGAGGTGATACTTTCATCTCTTACGCAGAGACAATCTGAAAAAGAGATAATCGTATTTGAGCCTCCTGAATCCGAAAAGGACTGGAAAAAACCTGACATGAAAGAGGCAGAGAATCTAATCAGGGGTTCATCACATAACAGTCTTGTACGTTGTAAATGTGGCAGAGACCTGCTTTTGGATACAAAAACTCACAGGGTTTCAAATGTCAATTTCGATAAAGATAACCAGTACATAAAACTTGTAGATGGAGATGGTGAGGCCGCATATGTGGTACCACCAACAGTCCTCGAGTTTTTAAAAGTTGAAGACGGGCAATCACTTCGAATTGTTACCATAAATGGACCAAGAGAACTTGAAAAGTTTGCAAAGAGTCTAAAATCAAGTTCATTTAGAATTGTTGTAGTTACTTGTAATTGATTCCAAAAATCCGGAAAAAACTCTGGCCACATGTTTACGGGAATAAAAAACCATCTTCTAAATCCAAAGCATCAGAAATAATTAATTCGCTTTATCCTGACAAGAAAAAATCATTCTCAGTTCTAGTAAAAGAACACGGTACAGGTATCAAATCAACATTAGTAAGATTCAAACATCAAGGACTTGTGATTCAAGATCCTGATGACTTGTACTGCCTGACCAGTTTTGGTATATGGTTTTCGATCTCAAATCAACTTGGTATAACATTTTTGGAACTCTGCGCGCTTGCATGTGCATGTTGTGTACAGGAAAGATGCAGTAAAAATGGAAAACAAGGATATTACATCCTACCATTTTTTGAAGAAATTCTTGGGAAATATTACGCAAAAAACCATCTGGAAAATGTGTTTTCTGTTCTCAGGACAAATGGATTTGGCTATCGTAACTCTAAAAAAAGTCTGATAGTGTATCCCTCACTGCAAAAAGAACTAACGCATAGATATGGTGCTCATTTCACTTCTCTTGAGAACTGGCTTGACGGGATCCAGCAGCAGGAACAGGCCATATTTTCAGCAGTACTTGACAATGATTCTCCCGCCACGGGTATGGAAAAACAATCGAAATAATCTTCATGACCTGTTCCAACTTCAAGGGTACCATCATAAGTGAGAAAATTCTCACTCAAGATGGTACCTTTGGCACCGTGATGGTGAGAAAAAGCACTAACATCTAACAATGGATGTTATAAATTGAACTCAAAGCTCTATTAAGTGAGAAAAGGATTTAAAATCTAACTACCATAGTTAGATTATGGAACTAAAACTCACCACGAAGCCACTTAGCCATGAAGAACAGAAAATTTACCTCTATTTGGAGAGCATAGAGAAGAACACCTTCAAGGTTTCAGAACTAGATGCCAAGAAGTTTGGCATGGTACCAAGCTATCTCTATGTTCTGATAGGGAGGCTGGAGAAGAAAGGATGGATCACCCGTGTGGGTAAAGGGGTGTACCTGCGCCTGCCGGCTGCAACGGCGTTGGAGGGCAAGGTGTACTTGGAGGACCCATTCGAGGTCGCACTAAAGATGTTCAAAGGTTATCTTGCATTTCAAAGTGCCCTCAAAGTTCACGGACTGAGCGAATACGAACCATTCACGATTTATGTTGCTACAAAAACAAAATCAGAGACAGTGCCACTGCTGAAGCATTATGAAATCAAGGCCATAAAATTCGGCAAGCGATTTACAGGATTTGAAAAAACAGGAAAATATGCAGTGTCAACAAAAGCAAAGACGTTTTTTGACTGCTTTTATCATCCAAACTATGCAGGCGGATATGCCGAAGTTTTGAAATCGCTTCACACTGCCGGTACCATAGACTGGAAGGAGATGGAAAAATACCTGGAAAAGTTTGGCTCGTCAAGCATTTGTCAGAAAATCGGTTACCTCATCTCTCTCCTTAAAGAAACCGAATACGATCATCCGCAAGACTTTATCGACTATCTGAAAGGGCGCATAGGAAACAAGACGAAACTAGATTTCAGTCAAAGCGGTGGATCGTACAATAAAGAGTGGATGATTATAGACAACATTGGAAAAAAGAAGCTTCTCTCCTGGTGGTACAATGGTTAGTAAGAGAGAGGCACAACAAGCAGCAGCAAAGACTGGCATAGGACTGTAGTACGTACTGAAAGAATCGCGAGTCTTTGACATCTGGAGCAAGATCTGTCCAGTATTTCTTTCCAAGGAATTCAAAGATCACGCAACGGTAATCTGCAAGGGCGGTACGCCTCTCAACAAAATATTTCTTGGAAACGTCCAAAGGTTTTCAGAAGACATTGACATGGACATTTTCTTCAAAAAGAAACTTGAAAAAGACGACAAGGTTCAATTTATCAAAGACCGCATAATGCCTATTCTAAGCAGTTCGTATACGATTCCTAAAGAAGCAAGGAGGAAGAACATAATTCTGTTCTTCTGTCAGTTCCAAAATGAAATAGGGATGAAGGACAACATACAGTTAGAATTCAATGTAAGCGAGGTCAGGACGGGAGTAGATGTGATAGCAGATGCACACAGCAAAATACTTCCGCTGAACCTTAGCGGAATACCTGTCTATTCATTTGACACTCTCATAGCAAAGAAGATGAAGGCATTTTATGAGAGGGAGGAGGGAAAGGACATCTTCGACCTGTACTATAGCCTAAAACTGAATAACAACATGACCAAAATAATTCAAATACTGAAGGACGTTCTCAAATCTTCGAAGATAGATTACGACGAGTTTGTCAAGGAGGTCCCAAAGAAACTGGCAGATTCGACAATGATGAAGAGCCTACATGCATCGACCAACCCGTACATTCCTAAAAATCTAAGAATAGATTTCATCAAGGCATCAAGTGAGATATCCAAAAAGGTCCTGCCGCATCTTTAACTAAAACAAAATCTGTAATAGATTCGAATAATTGATTGAGGGTTGGGCATGATACTTAAGGACACAATACCTATATTCTGTTGCCTATAATCTCAACTAGAAGAGAGTAATGGAAACAAAATATAGGAAAGCACTGTCAGAAAGGGAATCAAGGATACTCTCAGAGTTAAGCTACAGAAACAAGGGAATATTCACATTAAATGACCTTGATGAGTTTGTCCAAAAACCAAAGAATTTTCTACACCACTTGATCGAAAAAAACTGGATCCTCAAAGCAAGAAGAGGAATTTACATAATTGTTCCGTTAGAGGCAGGATCTGGAGGAGCATCAGATCACACCGTTCACAGCTTTGCAATAGCATCTTCCCTAGTTGAGCCGTATTACATAGGATTTTGGAGTGCACTAAATTATCATGGACTCACAGACCAGATTCCGTCGGTCATCTATATTGCAACTACAAAGCTTAGGCATTCAAGAAACATATTGGATAACAAATTTGTGTTTGTGAAAGTTCATCAGCGCAAGATGTTTGGAGTTGACAAGATAAACATAGAAAAAATGCAAGTTGCAATATCATCTCCAGAAAAAACAATAGTTGATTGTTTAGATCATCCGGAGCATGCAGGCGGATTAGATGAAGTAGCAAAAGCATTCTATTTTTCAAAAAAAGAATTAGATGCAAAGAAAATAGTAGAGTATGCAAAAAAGATCGGAAATACAGCAGTAATCAAAAGATTGGGATTCATCACTGAAGTGTTTGGTTGGGATGACTATATTTTCCTCTTATCATCAGCAAAAATCAAAAGTGGATATTCTCTACTAGACCCCACAATTCCAAAAACAGGTCACATAAGGGAAAAATGGAAGGTAGTGGTAAATATCACAATAGATCCAAAGAAGTGGATGCAATGATTAGAGATCAAATTCTTAGAAAATTATCTAGAGATTGGAAAGTAGGACTAAATGAAATAGAGAAACATTATGTTTTGGGATGGATTCTTTACGGCATTGTGAAAAGCTCTATTGCAAAGAACCTTGCATTCAAAGGAGGTACCGCATTATCAAAGATCTACTTCCCTTCGGATTGGAGACTTTCAGAGGATCTGGATTTCTCAATCTTGGGCGAAACCGAATGGGATGAGATAATAAAATCTCTAGAAAATGAGGTTCCTTCCATAGTGCAGACAGAAAGTGGAATGGTGCTAAGACAAAAAGAAGATCCTCACACAAATGCTGGATACCTCCAGTACAAAATTGGGTATATTGGACCTATTGGACGCGGTATCGCCAAGATAGAGGTGACACGAGAAAAGTTTGTCGGATATGTAGTCACTGGAGAAGTCAAAAACATTCCAAGTGAATTCGATTATCCGAAATTTTCAGTGAATGCCTACTCCCTTGAAACCATCATGAGTGAAAAGATTCGTGCAATAATGGAAAGGGGATATCTAAGAGACTATTATGATGTCTGGAGACTTCTAAAGGAAAAGAAATTTGAAAAACAAAAGGTCTTGGATATGTTCAAGGAAAAGTGCAAGGTAAAAGGAATAGTGTTTTCCAACGTAGAACAATTCTTCCCAGAAGGCATAGTGGAAAAACTTAGGCCCCATATTGATACAGGGCTTGTCAGATTGAGTAGGGAACCACTCCCGGACTTGGATATCATGATAAAAGAGACAAGAGATCTTTTGAAAAAATTACTACAATAATCACAACAACAATTGTTCCAACTTCAAACATCTATCGGAAACTCACACACATAAGCTAGTTTTTTCATAGATGCACTAACCCAAATAAAAAAAATAATAC
>JARCRW010000080.1 GCA_029850515.1 Nitrosotalea sp.
TACAATTGCTACAGGATTAACTGGAATTGTTTGTTAATTTTGGATGATTCCTAGAGCCCAGAATTGTTAATTTTGGGAGGGCTCTTATCTTATAATGTAGGTTCGTAATTATCAAAAATGATAATCTTCACAATGTGTTAAGGGATCAGAATCTAAAATAAAAAATATGAAAAAAATACTATTTGCTGTACTTTTCATACTCTTTTTTGCCTACAGTATCTCTTATGCACAAGGTTATGAAATTCAAGGAAGAGGGATTGGAATAAGTAATGGATTGAATGCTGATCTCTATCAAGCCAGTCTAAGGATGGAGTTACAAAATGTTACTGCGATATTTAATGGCTCTATGAACTTAACTGCCCCGAATCATGAAATATCTGTCAGACTAGTTCCTGAGGATTGGACCTTTTCATACTATTCTGACGGGTCATTTAGAGGCCAAGGTCAGGTGAAAACATTGCAAGATGACATTTACAGTTAGCAGGGAAAAGGCTGGTTGCTACAAATAATGGATCTGCATGGGAGGTAAAAGGAAGTTTGGAAAAAGATGCTGTCCAATATTCCCTTTATTACATTGCAAGTGGAGCAGACTTGTTTCCACATGTTAAATCCTCATCCATGGAATTTATAGTAATTCCAAGAGGAGTTGTCAGTCCAACTAACGTTACTTCATTTATTCCTCTCCATCTGGAAATATTCAGAGGAACTACGGTAGTCTGGATCAACGAAGACAGTGTAGGACATGTCATTCAGAGTACTGATGACATGGGAAAACCAATCCCGCCAATTACTAGTGATGTTCTAAGGACAAACGAGGAATTCAGTTATACCTTTGAGAATCCCGGAATATACCATTACTATGATCCTCTTGACTCATGGAGAATGGGGACCATTACAGTTTGGTAGAACCAAGTTTTTCATCACAAGAAGGGTTTCAAGTACATGTTGAGAAAGTCTACAGCAAACCCAATTCATTGGATTTGTTTGCTCCACAACAGAAAGACAAAGTCGTACTTTAGTGGTACAATCTAAGTTCAAAAAGTGGAAGACTAGTCTAATTTCTGAAATCACAAGGAATTGTCAGTTTAACGAAAGTTATACTAATGTTAAATTTAGAGGAATTTGTCCTCAATCAGTATAACGATAGATTGTTTCATGTTTTCAATCTAGTCAACTTTAGATGCATGTCTTCTAGATCCAGCTAAATAATCCACTATGTCATGTTCCTTAGCCAATTCATCCAAGTATGAATTATCAATTGAATCTGAGAACATTCCAGGTAATGCAATACTTTCCTCCATATCCCTTGAGTATTGCGTTTCCAGATCAAAGACTTTCAATATTAGGTATGAATTTTAGTGAAATTTTCCATATTCGCCATTAAAAAGGTGTGGGGGTTAAACGAACTGATAAACCCTGCGCGTGGGACCATATCATAAACTTCAAAAAGTCAGTTACCAGATACAAATCATGTCAGATGATAAAAATTGGTCTACATTAGATGAGGTTGATCAAAAAATAATTAACATTCTTAACAAAAATGCAAGAACGCCTTCAAAAGAAATTGCAACCGAGCTGAGAAATTCAGGAGTGGATGTGTCAGATAGGACTATTCGAAAAAGAATTGAACGGTTAGAGAAGAATGGAATCATAAAAGGTTACAAGGCAGTATTGAGCGGAATCTCCTCAAATGATCAGTTCGAGGCGTTGTTTCTCAAACTCAAAATAACAAGATCTATGGAAAATACAACAGAGGCAATAAAGAATTACATCAAGACTTTACCAAATTATCTTTTTGTTGCCACGGTAGATGGAGATTGGAATATGATTTCAGTGTTGAGAATAGAAGGAACTGAAAAAAATCCATCTGCAAGAATAGTAGAAAAATTCTCCGATCAAATAATAGATTACAAAATGAGTGGAATTCAGATAAAGGATGTAAATCTTCTCAACATGTCCATGTTGCTGCTTACGTGATTTCAGACAGCTTGGTTGCATCCAATGCATTTTTCAATTCATTTATCGAGAACGGTTTTTGAACAAATGCGGTAGAGCCAAAACCAATAGTCTTCCTAACACGCGGTGTCGATTTTTCATCAGCAGTTATCAATATGATGGACATGTCAGGTTTTGATTCAAGAAGAGTTTTTGCTACCACATCTCCTTTTACGTCTGGTAAGTCCATGTCAAGTAATACAATCGGATTTTGTTTGGATTTGACAAGTTTTGTTATGAGAGCAAGTGCAGACTTGCCATCACCGACTGTTTGTATGTCATCATATCCCAATTGCCGCAGAAAGCTTTTGAGTCTTAACAGAATTGCAGGGCTGTCATCAACTAATATAATTGGCCTTTTCTCTTCAACTAGTTCATTAGTATATTTCTGAGCCTCTTCAAACGCCTTTCTGGCATCATCATAATGACCTATCCTAAGAAAACATCTAGCTGCACAGTGGTATGCATAGTTTGAATTGTTTTTATCGTTTTTTGCCAGTTTCAAATAGAACTTGGCTGCTTCTGTGAGCTCATCTTTTCTTTCCTTTCCTTGCCTTGATTTACACTCTGATGCAAGTATGAGATAGAGTCCTGCTCTGTAGTTGTTGTTTTTCATTTCCTTTTTAGCAAGATCCATGAACATGTTGTGAGCTGTGACATTTTGATCGTTTTTTAGATACGTACAGGCCAGATCAAATTTCTCTAGATCTTTTTCCATTATCAACACTATACAAGATTGAGTATAATATTTGATTTGTGTAAAGAGGAAAACTCTTGACTTGAACTAAGAAAAGAGTAGATAATACACATATTATAAACAAAAATGGAGGAATAATAGAGTGAGCAAGGAAAATCCCAGTATAGGCATTTCACAACCCCCTGTAAACATACTGTTTAGCCCACTAGATGTTTCAAAGAAAGACGTATGGAGTATCGACGTAGTACGCATTCTAGAGATTTTGATTAAAATTCTCAGCCAGACAGATAAAAAAGATCTTCGAGTTGCTGGAATTGCAGCATTGTCTTCTGCAATGATACATAGAATGAAAGTTGAGAGCATCTTTGCACTGCAAAAGGCGGCCATGGAGAAAAAACCCCTTACCCAGAGAGAAGATATCGACATAGAAGTGATAAACATGCCATACAGGCACGAATCCACATATCCAGTAACATTAGATGAACTATTATCAGTTCTTGAAAACCTCATTGGCACAATAGCAAACCCACGTTCAAGCAGAAGACAGTTAGAATTTGAGCCAGTTCAGGCCCCCAATTTTGACGATTATTTCATCTCTCTTGAGAAAATAATAGGCCAGTATGAAGAGCTAATAATTAACAAGATAAAGACTGCGGGCTTTGGTTCCTTTAATAGCATAGTGTCAGAACTTGAACTCATCGACGTAATCAGATGTTTCTTTGCCATTTTATTTTTGGCGCGAGACATGAGAGTGGATCTGGAGCAGACAGAAGATGACATCATAGTATCGCTGATAAAATAGAAATTTACAATCAGATCAACACTAAATAGGAATTTCATTTAAGTATGCTCCAACCTACTAATGTTGTAAATGGGCAAGATAGAAGATGACGATGCGATGGCAAGACTAGAGGCTGCGCTATATTCAGCAGGAAGGCCCTTGACCATAGAAGAATTAATCAAGGCATCAGGAACAGAATCTAGGACTAAGACTTTGGCCCTAATGACAAATCTTGTCAAAAAAACAAAAATAGTATTCAAGGCAATCGAGGTTGCGAGTTTGCCAGACGGGTCATATGTATTTCAGCTAAAGCCAGAGTTCAACACAGTAATTAGAAAATATGCCTCAAAACCACTTTTGCCCACAGCCACTCTCAAGACATTATCATATATTGCATACATGCAACCTGTTTCTTCAAAGAGACTGGTGGAAGTAAGAGGATCAGGAGTGTACATGCATCTAAAACTATTACAGCAGTTGGACTATATCGAACATCAAAATGTCGGCAGGCTAAAGATCTACAATACTACAGAAAAGTTCCAAAAATATTTCGGCATACAAGGAGACAAGGATCTTCTCAAGCAAAAACTCTTTACAAAAGTAAGAAGTCCGAGTCAGGTCATACAACAGCAAACACCGGAAGCATCCACAGAACCATTGGCCCAGACAAGTCAATAATCAGTTCAAAAATAGCGACCCAAGCTGTAAATGGTATAA
>JARCRW010000081.1 GCA_029850515.1 Nitrosotalea sp.
CTATTACATGATTATAATTCACACATTACAACAAGATGTGATTAAAAAGATAAAATCCAAAGGCTCTGGGTTCTTGTTTAAAAACAATATGGCATTTGACCGTTGATGATAAAACTGCAAAAAAGAAAAGCAATGTCACAATCTATGGAAATAGCATTGATTGTTGGAGTCGTAATTGCTATCGTGGGAGTTGTTGCCTTCTCTGTTACTGGAGGAGTACAATCGTTGGTACAACGCACATCAGTCAGTATTTCTCACAGTGAATTTACAAAGACCTTCAATGGGACATACTATCTTACCGTTGATGTCAAAAACGATGGCAACAAAAAACTGACCAGCTTGACTGCCCAAGTGCAAGATTCTATGCCATATGCTCTTGCTCCCTTGCCTCTAATACCTGGTCAGACAGCAAGCTATTCTGGTAAAGTAATTCCAGTTCCAGCCAATCCTGTATCTGGATCACAATTACCAATGATTGTAAAAGCCATATCCGATGATGGGTCGGTGACATCAAAGACCGGATCGTTGTTTGCGCCATGATACAATCCCTTTTATTTTATTTTTTTTCATGGTATAATTGAGAAACCTAGAGATCCTGTGGTTTGAAGATGTTAGTCCATTAAACGAACCAGTACTGGCTTTTCCTATGATTGGGAGAATTTCTATGAGGCAATTTTTCATTTTGGGTCTTGCTTCAATGATATCTTATTTGATATTTTCAAGCTCACATGGTATCATTGCTGTAATTCCTGAAGGTATTGGAGCATTCTTGGCTCTAACAAAACCAAAAGTTACCTCATCAGAGCAAATGGTAATCTCCATGGTTTTATTTTTCATGGGGAGACATTATGGTACTGGAAACAAAAAGAAAAAGGCAAAGAGCAAAAAGTTATCAAGTTCAAGTAAAAAACTCGGTCTTGCTTGTTCCTTAATTGAGGATTCGCAAGAAAATGAGATTAGGACCATCACCGTGTCAGATCTTTCAAGACCATATAGATTCAAGGTTAAACTTGTAGGTCCAACTGGAAAGGTTCTCGCTAACAAGAAATCCAAAGTATATCTTGATGGAACTTACTTGGATGCACTGACTACAGATATCAACGGGGAATTGGAAACTATAATCATACCAAAAACGCCAGGCAAAAAAAACATTACAGTTTGTGTAGATGAACAAGTTGAACCAGTGTTTTTAGAAACCATCGAAGTGAAAACGCACCAAGAAAATTTGGCTTAAATAATTCATCATTTTATGATAACATGTTAGACCACGCAGCCGGCGAAGAAGTAAACATGGGCAACAAGTATTCAAAAATGATGATAGCTGGTATTGGAGGTCTTGTACTGATACTGATTGCACCAACATTGCTCAGTTACATATCTGGTGTAGATATAACATCAGGCAAGGTAAATGCTACTGATACAACTCCATTAATTCCACCAGATCTATTGAAGCGCACCTTTGGAGCAGGTCAGCTTATCGGAGGCATAATTGCAGCCATAGTTCTTGCCATAGGTGGAATCAAGCTAGAGTTAAAAAAAAGATTAGCGCCTTGTTCAGATTTGCCCCGCTAGCATTACTTGGAGTTGGCATTTCACTTCCTTGGTGGATATCTCTTTCATTTTTTATATTTTGGCTGACATTCTTTTTATTGGATGTCAAAAGTACAGTTGGATTCAACGAATTTATAAAATATGAGACAAATGTAATGGTACGATTATTTTCTCGTAGATTTACCCCTAAACAATCGCTGGTACTTCAAATTCTATTTGAAATTGTCATTATTTTCTCGGGGTCTATTTTTTCCCTTAGGCTTGATGTATCCTCTGCCGGTATCATTGCTCTGGTTTTTGGGATTATACACATGACGGCATGGCGTTCAAACAAAGAATTTGTTGTTACATAATTATGCGTCCAATCAGACTTTTCAATTCTATAAAAGTTTTGGATTTGAATTAATAAGACAAAGAGAAATCAAAACTATCCAAGATTTAGTTTTCTGGTTAAAGACTTGTTTATTACAATCATGTCATTAAAACTGCTGTATGGATGTTGTTGGTGATAAGAGGGACTTTAATCCTGTGTATGAAGATCTTTCTGATGGACCAATCAAAAATGTCGTGAAAGAGATCATTAAAGCCTTAAAGAATGACTCGATTGTGGGAGAACATATACGACGAAACCAAATTCCACAATATTACATACAACGACATAACATCCAGATTCTATACAGAGTGGCTTTGCCACAACAATGGCGACTGATCTATACTTTTCATACGTTCAATGAAGGAGAAAAACCAAAGGCACTACTATTGGAATTGATGAATCATGATAAATATAACAAGAGATTTGGCTACTTTAAGAAAGCATCTTCCTAGTACGTTACTTTTAGGTATGGTACACAAAAGACATATACTTCTAAGTACATATACAATATATGCCTAAAACCGTATATTCTGGAAAAAAAGATTTTTTAGAAAACATGCAGGTAAGAACACTAAATATCGATATAATATCTGAAGAAGATTTAGAACAAAACAATCCTACTCTCAAAAGCATCCTAAAGGTTGAAAAACTCTTCAAAGAGAATACTGAATTTAATTCTAAAAATCAGATTTTAAGAAAATTAGACGGTAGCATGAAGGCACCCGTTCTGAATATTATTTTGAAATATCTAAAAGGATTAGGGAAAATAATTGATAATGAAGATGGTTCTTGGACTTGGATATATGCGGTAGATAATGAAAAATTGAAGAAAAGCTACATAGATGCTGTCAAGTTATAGAATAGTGAAGATAAACCAAGCAAAGATTGTAAAGATATTATTCAACCATTGTGTATTTTTATAGAATTCGTTATTTCAAGTTGTGACTTCAAAAATCATTGCACTTGACGCAAACATAGAACAAGTGCAGGTCATTGATCATTATACGGTAAACCAAGCTGAAGTTTTCATTACATCAACTGGGAAATATTTGATAAAAGAACCTCACTTGGAACAAAACGAGTTTCAAATTTATGAAAAGATAATGGACCATCTAATGAATTCTTTGCCATTTCTTGACAAACTAGAAACTGAGGAAGAGCGCATTCATCATCTGGAAAAATACATCTGGCAAGATGCTCAGGAAAAAGGAATTGTAAATCAGGTCTCACAATTTTATGACCGTCTAAAATATTACATTGTTCGTGAAGTTTTGGGGTATGGCGTTTTCGATGTACTGATGAATGATGATGACATCGAGGAAATTCTAATCGAAAGACATGATACGGATGTTGGAGTGATACATCGAAAACATTCTGAAATGCACATACTTGATACCAATATTGTCATAGGCAAATCTAGTCTGATGGATTCTTACACTCAAAGACTTGTCCAAAAGACTGGAAAATCTGTTACAGTGGCCAAGCCCATAATGGATGGAACAACTAGAACAAAACACAGAATCATGGTCATATATGGAAAAGAGGTCTCAGGCAACGGCTCAACCGTATCCATTAGAAAATTTCCCTCAAAACCCTATACTATCGCACATCTGTTACAATTTGGAACTATAAGCAAACTGATGGCAGCATATGTCTGGATGCTAATAGACGCAAAGGCGTTTGGTGTTATAGTTGGAGAAACCGGTTCTGGAAAGACTACGCTGATAAATTCTCTGATGACCATGGCCAATCCAAGATGGCGTATCATAACAATAGAAGAAACGCCTGAACTTCAGATACCGCAGAAACGTACTGTATCATTACATACAAGGTCAAGCCCACTTGTCAAATCAGATAATGATATTGGAATTATGGAACTAATCAAGGCCACATTGAGAATGAGACCTGACTTTGTCATTGTAGGAGAGGTTCGCGGAAAGGAAGCAAACGAGATGTTCCAGAGTGCAGCAACTGGACATGGGGGGTTAAGCTCTGTTCATGGCTCTGACATAAAATCAGCATTAACAAGACTTGCGGCAGAACCAATCAACATAAAACTTTCACAGCAAATGTTACTTTGGTTTGCAATCCATTCAACTACACTCAAAGGTATAGATGGAAAAACAATGCGAAGAATAAAAACACTGACAGAAATTAATCCAACTGATACAGGAATAGAAACAACAGATTTGTTTAGTTTTGATAGGAAGAAAAATGACTTTGGTCTCAACGATATAGAGGAACTGGTTAAGAAAAGCAAAAGACTACCATACATTGCAGAACTTTTCGGTATTGATCTTGTAACTGACATAGAAAAAAGAATGACATTGCTTGATACATGCATTGAAAAAAAGGCTTACGAGGTATCAGACGTTTTCAATATCTTGCGTCAATACTATCAATTCTATCCAACTGTAAAAAATTAGTCAACTCTTGATCATCATTCCCTTAAAAAGAAATGTTCTCTAAATTCTGTGCAAAGAACCAAGACAATACATAACTATGAAGTAAAGCCAACAAATTTCTTTACACTTTCTGATGAAAAGCAACGAACTGTACTATCACATTTTTATTCATTGCTCACTTCGATACAAGAACCACTTTGTATTACAATGATAAAAGAACCGTTAGATGCACAGATGGGAAACGAAATAAGACATCTCCAAATTTTGAGAACTTTTATGTCAAGTACAGAGCCCTTGGATTGGGTACTTGAAAGACAGGGTTTTGATTATTTTCTTGCAACAAATATGGTACCATTTTCTGTAAAAAATGAATTTCTAAAACATGTAATACTTGAGAATGGCAAGTTAGCCAAATGCTTTACGCTGTATTCTCTCTCATCTACGCTCTCACCGGCATGGATCCACTCCATGCTTCCTGTATCTGATGCAATACTACTCAATTTTGCTCCTATAGAGCAAGACAAGGCAGTTTCAAAATTGAGAAAAAAGATTCACCTCATGCAAGCCACACAAAGCACCAATCCAAAAATGATACATCAAATACAGATGGCACTTGAGGCCGTGTCTGCACTTGAAAAAAATAGTACAAAACTGTTCACAGTTACTGCTAATGTAATAGTCCAAGCTGACGATCTAAAATCATTAAAGGAAAAATCAAAAAAATTTGTAAAACAAACCAGGATATCTCTCTCAAGTTTTGACAACACATCTGCAAACCAGGCCAGAATGTTGACCGGATGGGGGAAAAAACTCTACGTCGAGCTTGGTTCATGTGCCGTATTTTACCCATTTGTAAGTGCAGACATGCTAGAAGTTCCAAACGGAATCACCATAGGTGTAAACTATGGTACCGGTGCACCTGTCATCTTCAACTATACAATGCGTGCAAACTATAACATACTGATTTTAGCAGGCTCGGGTGCAGGCAAGTCTGTTACTGCCAAACTAATGATAAAGAGACTGATGGCCAAGTATCCAGACGCATTCATCTTTGTTGTTGACCCACAGGGCGAGTATGAAAATATTGCCAAGTATCTTGATGTGGAACCAATAAGAATCACAGGAGAACAAGAACTTGGCTTTGATCCATTCAAGATGTTTGAAAAACCAAGTGATGCAGTAAATGTCTTGTGTGAGATTGCCCAAACCCCAACACTTGTTGCAAATTCATTTTTGGCAAAGTGTGTTGGAATAAAAAGCCTTGATGAGTTTTATGAAAAACTCTCAGATGAAGAGAAAAAATATCTGGTAAATCTTGTTACTGGTCCAATGGCAACTCTGTTCAAGGGTCAGCCTGCAATATCTGACCGTACTATAATATCGCTAAAAGGAACATATGCTGAAGATTCTGTAGCAAAGATAAGCTTCCTTGCATTGGCTAAATTATGGAAAAAAATTGAGGCAGCGCCAGTGGAGATTCCAAAAATACTTGTAATTGATGAAGGGCATCTCATATTCCGGTTTGCCAGTGCCTCAAAATTCGTAGATTTGCTTGCACGCATGGGAAGAAAGAAGAATGTAATTTTCATGTTTATTTCACAGCGGGTAGAAGACGTAACAAAGACTGAAGCTGGACGTGCATTCTTTGACAACAGTGAGACAAAAATAATACTACGAAACAACGAGATTGCGGCTGAAGAACTTGGAAGATCATTGCAGTTGTCTCCGCAGGAAAAAGACATGATTCAGACATTTGTTCCAGGGGATGCCTTGATCTTGACACGCGATTACAGGATTCGCTGTTCCATTACTCCGTCAAAAGAAGAGCTTGACATGTTTGGCACATCGCCATTGAACACAAATGCAGCTTAAGAACAAGTATTACAAATATTTCCAAGAGATGTCTGGTATAATTGGAATTTCAGAAATTGATTTGGCAGAAAAAATTGGAAATCTCAATATTGGAGATAAATTTGAAACACAAACTAACACTATACATGTCAGGAAAATATCAGAATCTAATGGACAAGTGCTTTACCATGTATGCCTTTATGATGGTACGGGAAAGTTGATTCGAAACAACCCTGTATTTCTGAGCCAGCCAAAAAGACAAAAGCACTTGTGAGCCTTTAAAATTTGATTTGTCCATTTGCAGGTACTCATTCGTCGTCTACGTGGACGGCACATGTTCAAATATGTATCATATGTAACATTTATGTATCATGTGCTACTATTATGAAGCATAGATATGAAACTTCATGCCTATTTGGAGCAACTGTTAGGTACAAAAGCAGGGATTAGTATACTACGTAGTCTTGTCAAATACAAAGGCAGGACATTTACTGTAAGAGGGCTTGGTAAGGATTCTGGTGTCTCTAATGTGGAATCATCCCGAACAATCAAACAACTTGAACAATTTGGTATAGTAAAAATTCAACCGGTTGGCAGAGCGTATCAACTATTTCTCAACGACCAGAGTTATGTACTAGATAAAATTGTGAAGCCGATTTTAATGGCAGAAGAGATGACGGTTTCTACACTAACTACGATTTTAGCAAAACATCTGGCAACAAAAAAAATTATTTCTGCTGTTATTTTTGGGAGTGTAGCAAAAAGAGAGGAAAAAGAAGACAGTGATATTGATCTACTGGTAATATCTGATGATTTTGATCATGCTGCAGAAGTAGTTGCAAATGCAAATGAGGATATAGCACTTGTATTTCATACTCGAATTTCCCCAATTATATTTGCCAAGAAAGAATTTCTCTCCAAAAAAAAGAATGATTTGATACGTTCCATACTATCTAATCATATTCTTGTAACCGGATCAGAATTGGAGAAACTCAAATGACAAGATCAGTAGATCAAAGCAAGGCTACAAATTATCTGACCAAAGCAGAGAATTCATTACGGATAGCAAAAATAGCACTAGAGGAGAAAGCCTATGATACTGCAGTAATGGATGCAGTACATAGCTCAATTAACGCTCTTGATGCCTTGACTACTCTGTATAGTGGGAAACGCTCATCTGGTCAACATACGGATGTTTATGATTTAATCAAAGGAATTTTAACCAACGATGAATTCGAATACGTGAAAAAACAGTTTAGTGGATTGTTGAGTATTAAAAATGAATCAGAATATCAATCAAATCTTATGAATGACAAAGATGCTGAGAATGCAGTAATGCGTGCAGAACGTATCTTAAACAAGGTACAAACTAAGATCAAAAAATGACCGTCCAATTTCTCAGATAGGCGCCGAATCTGCTCATGTATTGAACAATCAATAATGTTGGAATATGGTTTATACCTATAGATCTTGAATTGGTGAAAAAATACTAAAACTAGTTTGGATTGGACACTTGGAAAATATCGGAATCTAATGGACAGATGCTTTATCATGTATGCCATGATGATACGAGAAAGTTGATTCGAAACAATCCTGTATTTCTGAGCCAGTCAAAAAGACAAAAGCACATGTGAGCCTTTAAAACTTGACTTGTTTTGCATGTGTGAAAAGACGCGGTGTATATTCTGCATATGCAATTTCTTTGCTGGTAATCATAGCAGTAGGAATGTCTGGCATTGTCTATAATTACATGAATACCTCAAATAGTATACTCTTGTCAAATGCAGAATATACAATAAACACGGCAACCCTTTCTACAATACAGTCTGGAACTTTAACTTGGTATGACATTGTTTTACAAAATACTGGAAACAAACCTTTCATTCAAACAACGACATCGGTGGACATTAACGGTGTAACGTATAATCTTTCACGGAATACAACAAGCATTGGTCCTAGTCAGACATTAGAGCAAAAAGGTATTCTAAACGTCGCAGTTGTTTATGGCAACAGCTATGCTGTAAGAGTAAGTGCAACAGCAAGTGATGGGTCTATTTTTGTCACTAGCAGACAGATTAATGCGGAATAAAAATTTTGGAGTTTTCAATCTAACTGGATTCTACTGTACGACTGTGGTTCAGAAAGCTAGAGTCTACCACCATCAGAAACAGAATTATGTAGTAGAACCCAGAAATCATATCTTGTAATTATTGAAGGAAAATTAAACTGACACGGCATTAAACTGAAAACAAAAAGCAGTCAATGGTCTTTAATTTGTAGATCTTAGTAATATTGTTGATGACAAACATATTCCAGAATTGAATTTTTTACACTATGTGATTGAGTTTTCTAGTCTCAAAATATTTCATATGTTGATATATTAAATGCGCAATCTCGGTTCTAAAACAAACATCTAATCAAGTGGAGGTTCGAGTTTAAGGTTCCAAGAACAGGCTTAGTACTAGTTGAGACTAAGCAAAAATGTCAATCAAACTGCAAAAAGGAAAAGTCAAATATGTCAAAAAGTTCTCTCTAACAAGTTAGGCGAAATGAGACACTCATGATTAGACTATGGTAGAAAAAATTGAAACTGTTTTTACATTGCAAGGTGGAGGCGCTCTAGGAGCATACGAGTGTGGCGTATACAAGGCAATATCCAAACACAAAATAAAACTTGACATAATTGCAGCTACATCAATTGGTAGCGTTAACGCTGCAATAATCACAGGTTCTAAGAATGATGAGCCTGCAAAAGCGCTAGAAGATTTTTGGTTAAGTCTGGCAGATACTATTACTTCATCACACTTGCCTGACAAGGCTCGTGCCGTTGCTTCTGTGACACACGCATCAGTCTGGGGAAACAAAGCATTTACACCAAGATGGCTCAGTCCAAATGTATCTGATTCAAATAATTCTCCATATATCTATGATAATACACGGCTTCGAAACAAAATAAATGAGTATGTTGATTTTGAAAAGATACGAAGGCCGACCAGTCCTAGGATAATCATTACTTGTACTGATATACAAAATGGAAAACCAACAATTTTTGATAGCAAATATGATAACATTACTACAGATCACATACTTGCTAGCGCAGGATATCCTTACTATGGAATACAATGGACAAAGGTAAGTGGAAAATATTTGTGGGATGGTACACTACTAAGTAACACACCACTAATTGACGCCATAAACGCCTCGCCTGATTCAGACAAAAACGTATACCTTGTGGATCTTTTCCCTCACGTGCAAGAGGAACTTCCAAAAAACATGGAGGAAGTCTGGCACAGAGCAAGGGATATTATGTTCTTTGATAAGGTCGAGCATACACTCCGAGTTTCAAATATGCTTAAACGATATCTTGGGCTTTTGGGTGATATGCACGAAATAACAATGAACTACTTGGATTCTGGAAAAGCAAATGATGATATGAAACAGAAAATATTAGATGTAGAGAAAACATATCGCAAATTGACAGTTGAGAGAGGCGGAATAATAAAAGACATAGTACGTGTTGAAAGGAAAGAAGACGCACCATACCTGTTTGAAGATTCTGATTTTTCTCTTGCTACAATAAAAAAATTGATACGAAATGGAGAAAACGATGCTAACAAAGCAATTGATTCACACTTGAAGAAGTGATATTGAATTTATTGTGACAATATCTGAATCCTAACCAGAATGACGACAAAATGTATGGTATTTAACAAATTTAAGAAAACCTATCAAAGATATCAAACTATTGCAGTGTTAAACTGAAATCAGCGTACCCAAGGTGCTCAAAAATATTATTCATTATATTCATCTGGAAAAATTTTCCAAACTAAGTCAACCAAATATGGTCTTGAAGTTAGTTTGGAATATACGCGAAAAGGTGAATTGATTTCACTAGATTATGGAAGTGTCCTACCTATCTGAAAGTGATTCTATGCGCCCGTGATATTTCTCATTGTACAAAGTCTTGCAAGACGTACAGCAGAAGAATCTTTCCAGATTTCCTACTTTTAGGATGCTGGGCCTGTCGTGAACAGGGCCTTTACAATAATCGCATGCAATCCTGACAAGTAACCCCCTGTCAAATTTTAACTTGTGCCCTTTGAGTACATTGTGTTTGATCTGGCCTATCTTTGCGCTTGCACTGGTCTCCAATTTTCCCAAGTCTAAATCAAGTGATACTCCCTTGATCAATCCTATGTTTAACAACCTCTCATAATGTAATTTCACGGTGGGAGCGCTGACTTTTATCTCTCTTGAAATCTGGCGGAAAGACTTTCTTCCGTCTTTGGCAAGAGATTCTAGCATGGCAAGATCAATCTCATCTAGCTTTATGGGCATGAATGTATGATGCAATACAGCCTATTTGAAAATGAAGGTTTACAATTGTAAAGGTCTGGTAATAAGTAGATCTCAGTCGTAATTATGGTATCATGGAAACTAGCCCTACATTGCAATCGGAACGTGGTAAGACAAGGCGTACTGCATTAAAGATAGGTGGCATGCACTGTGCGGGATGCGTCAACTCCATTCAAAAACATGTATCTGAACTCAGGGGAGTAACAAGCTGTGAGGTCAATCTAGCTGCAGAAAAGGCCACTCTAGAATTTGATCCTGCTGTAACTGATCTTACTACAATTGAAAAAGCAGTTGAGGAAATTGGTTACAAGGTAGTTTATGAAAAACTCGCAGTCAAAATAGGCAACATGACAGATTCTAGTGACGCTGAGAGACTGGAAAAAAAATTGAAAGAACTTGAAGGGATAAGATATGTCTCAGTGAGTTTTGGAAACGGACAGATTCTAGTTGAATATAATCCCACATTGCACTCTCTTTCAGACATACGTCAAGTCATAACTAAAAATGGTTATCAGATACTAAGCGAGGATCTTTCCGCTTCAGCTAAAGAAGTTGAAGCAAATAAACTCAAGAAATTCTTTTTCATTGGACTTGTATTTACAATTCCAGTTCTAATATTTGGATATCCAGAATTTTTTTCATTTGTACCACTGGCTGGAACTTCCTATGCAGCATATCTTGTTTTTGCTTGCGCAAGTGTTGTGCAATTTGTTACAGGAAGCAGGTTCTACATTGGAGCATACAGGATAGGAAAGATGAAGTCTGCAAACATGGATACTCTGGTGGTAACTGGGACCACGGCTGCATACTTGTTTAGTACAATCAATACATTTCCGACTCCTACATGGCACAACATCTATTTTGATGCAGCATCTGCAGTCATTACTTTTATAATTCTTGGAAAATATCTTGAGAATAAAACAAAGGGCAAGGCATCATCACTCATACGAAAGATGCTTGAGCTGCAGCCAAAGACTGCTAGGATAAAAAAAGATGGACAGGAAACTGATGTTCCAATTGAGATAATCAAGCCAGGCGATGTCATTCTTGTAAGGCCTGGGGAAAAGATTCCAGTTGACAGTCTGGTTCTGGAAGGAAATTCCGCAGTTGACGAATCAATGGTCACAGGTGAATCCATGCCTGTGAACAAAAAGGCTGGAGCTTATGTCATAGGTGGAACAATAAACAGGGAAGGGGCACTAGAAATCAAGGCAGAAAAGGTGGGAAGTGATACAATGCTTGCCCAGGTTGTCAAGCTAGTGGAAGAAGCGATGGGCAGAAAGCCCCCTATGCAGAGAATGGTGGACAAGATAGCAGGATATTTTGCGTTTGTAGTAATTGGTGTGGCACTTGCAACCTTCATGACATGGTATTTGATCACTCCTATGGGGGAGCATCAAATATCTACCGCAATAATTCCTGCAGTTGCAATACTTGTTGTAGCATGTCCTTGTGCTCTTGGGCTTGCAACTCCTACTGCAATAATGGTTGGGATGAGCAAGGCAGCACAAAATGGAGTTATCTTCAAAGGTGGAGACTCGCTTGAAATGCTTGGAAGAGTAAAGATTGCTGTATTTGACAAGACCGGGACACTGACACGGGGAAAACCACAAGTCACAGACATTATAGCTATAAAGCAGATTGAATTTGCATCAGAAAACACTGCAAGTACAATTAGTTCGGATCATAAAATACTTGAGATTGCCGCAATGGCAGAAAAAAACTCTGAACATCCACTTGCCAAGTCCATAGTACAATATGCCTTGGATCTGAAGATTAGTTTAGCTGAGACTAGGGAATTTTTTGCAATACCTGGAAAGGGCGTAAAAACAGTTTACAATGGACACAAAATACTGGTGGGAAGTCCAAGATTTATGGAAGAAGAACACATAGACATTGAATCTTCAAAACAGTCTCTGATTGCATTGCAAGAACAGGGAAAGACTGTCATGCTTGTTGTATTGGATGATGATCTAATCGGCCTTGTTGCGCTTTTAGATATTCCAAAACCCAGTGCAAAATATGCTGTAAAATCTTTGAAAAAAATGGGGATTCAAGTTGTAATGCTCACTGGAGACAACGATAGGACGGCCAATACTGTAGCGGCGAATCTTGAGATAGACAAGGTATTTGCAAACGTGATGCCGTCTGGCAAGTCTGATATAATAAAACAGTTGCAAAAAGAAGGGAAGATAGCCATGATAGGAGACGGCATAAACGATGCACCTGCCTTGACTGAGGCGGATGTTGGAATTGCCATAGGGAGTGGAACTGATGTAGCATTGGAAGCAGGCAAGGTAGTTCTCGTCAGGGATGACTTGATGGATGTAGTCTCTGCAATAGAGATAAGTAAAAAAACCATAAGCAAGATAAGGCAAAATCTGTTCTATGCATTTGCATATAATGTCGTATTAATTCCAGTGGCAGGCTTGGGTCTCCTATATCCCACTCTTGCAGGTCTTGCCATGGCAGCAAGTTCCGTTTCGGTGACAAGCAGCTCTTTGTTGCTCAAACGATGGTCTCCACCGAGCAAGAGAAAAAAGAAGAACATTGAAAAATAAATCTATTCTCCAGGGCCAAACTGATAAAATGATGGAACTGCAGGCGGCACATTGCCATAGACTAGGGCAATCTCGTCATGTTTGTTTATCCTGGTGTCATTTAATGCTGTATTCACAGGTTGCCCATTGACAAATATTTTTGCAGTTGCGCCATAGATGGGAAAATCTCCTGAGGCCTTCCAGATGTCAATGAATTGTCCTAGGGTAAATTCTTGTGATTTTGGTGACTCGATGTGTATGACGCCACTAGAATCATGCGTATGTAACCAATAGAGACATTTGTTGTCAACTATTCCGATTCTTTCTGGCACTGTCAAATGGTTACCGTTAACAAAAAAATCAAGATGTGCGTGTATGTGAAATGTTGTAAATTCACTTGTATTGCATTCTATTCCATCAATTGCAGGTGCGGCACTAGGAGATATATTGTCGGATCTGTAGCCTGCATAAACAATTCCAGCTATAATTCCAGTTATAACTAACAATGCAATTATCTTGCTGTTTTTCTTTTTTGCATTCATTTTTTCTTCTTTGATTTTTTTCATGTTTTTTAATCTACCTATTGCAAATATGATCTTATTACCTGCTTGAAAACTTTGTATGGCTGTATTCTTGTAATTTTAGTGAACCCACTTCATTTCCAATAAACATGATTGGGGTGATATCAATATCATCAATTGTACTGGGTTATGTCTATCTCAACACCATAAAACCTATCATGATTAATTCCAATTGATTGGAATTAGTAAATTAGTTCATAATGGAGCATTTTCTAACTAATTGTAACCGAGTCTTACAAAACTCCAAACCTTCAGCGGATTTTTCAACTAATGTCTAAATATGCATCAAAAGTATTCCAATGAACTCATAGTTGGTAGAACTGGGTCTTACCGCCCACAGTTTTTCCCCGTTATTTTACTATTAATACGGGAATTTTTGATTTGTGAACCACGGCATGCGATACGCTACCCAGAAATGCTTCTTTTACGCTGCCAAGACCTCTTGCCCCTATCACTATGATATCAAATTTGTTTTTAGCAGCAAAATCAATTATCTCAGACGATTCTTTTCCAATTATGGTTTTTCCAACAAAGACTATGCCATTTTGAGCAGAGCGTTTTTTTGCATTGCCCATGAATTCTTTGGCAGCCTTTGTAAGGTATTTCTTATCATATGTTATTGGCATAAACGATTGTGGATATATTGGCATAACAAACAGTCCTGTAAGTGTAGCTCCACACTGTCTTGCAAGATATATTGCAGTATCCAGTCCTCTAAACGAGTTCTTCGATCCGTCTATGGGAACTAGAATCTTCCTGACTTGGTATTTTGCCATTACCCTGAGTGTATTTCAAGATTATAAAACTGATTGCTAACAGGTTGTTAGTTGTGTCATGAATCTGGGATTCATGAAACCATAGTACGAAGATCCGTGTCTCTAGTCTCTGGGTTAAATTTTAGACCAATTATTGCTATCATGCCACCGATCATGAGATTAATTCCAAAAACAAGTGGTTGTGCCCAATTTATCTTTGAAGCCAATTCTATTGCTACCAAAGGTGCCCATGCCCCAATGATTAATCCGGAATTAAAAACAAAGCCTGCTGAAGTGTTTCTTATTTGTGTAGGAAATTTTTCTGATAGAAAGGCTGGCATTGGCCCAAATCCACTAGTTGCAATCATGATAAGGACTGAACTGTAGAATATTCTTTCAAAAATACTTGTTGTGTGATACAAACCTATCATCAACGGTATTGCAAGAACTATCGTTAGAGCTGAAAATATTCCGATTGTCTTTATTCTTCCAATCCTTTGGCTAATCCATCCGGAAAAAACATACCCAATAATGGATGAAAACGTAGCAGCGGTCATCATTACCGCAATTTCCGATCTGCCAAGATGCACATAGTCCGAAAGCAATGTTGGCATAAATCCAATTGATGCATAATATGCATACATCAATCCTGTGGTAATGATCAAAGCCATGAAGAATGGTTTTCTGTGTGCCCCTGAAACTAGTTTCTTTAGTGGTGTTTTTTCTATAGATTTTTGTTTTAATTTTTCCACCCATACTTCTGATTCATTCATCTTAAGACGCAATACTAGTGCCAGCAAACTTGGGATTATTCCAGTGAAAAACATTATGCGCCATCCTGTTTCTGTAAATGCCGCACTTTGGTACAAAACAGATACAATCCAATAAGTCACTGATGCAATTAAAAACCCAAAAGGAAAACCACTCTGGATGAAACCTGATACAACACCACGTGATGATTTTGGAACTGATTCCATCGATATCACTGCTCCACTACCCCATTCACCGCCTGCAAAAAGCCCCTGCGAGAACCTCAGAATGATCAAGAGCATGGGAGCCAGAATGCCAACTATCTGCCATGTGGGAAGAAGGCCTGTTGAAAATGTAGCAATAGAGAATCCCACAATTGTAAATATCATTGCTCGCTTTCTTCCAACTTTATCTCCGATGATGCCAAAGAGTGCACCCCCAAGAGGTCTTACCACAAGAGTTATCGCATAAGTTGCAAAAGTAGCAAGCAGGCTAAGTTTTTGATCTTCAGCTGGGAAAAACAACTGACTTACTGATGATATGACAAAGAGCATAAGGACAAGATCATATCCATCCAATGCCCATCCTAGCCAAGATCCCAGGATGATCATTTTATTAGTTTTTATAGAATTGACAGAATTATTCATTCACGCTGATAAATTATTAGTTAACCCGTTTTTAGTTATATCACGAAATTATCATTTGTGATAATTACACTGACAAACTAAAAGGATGGCAGATATAGTATATCCAGATGATATCATAATCATTCTAAAAAGTATGCTAAACCTCGCAGAAAATAAAAGAAAGAATGTTAGAATTCAAGACATTATGATTCAAATGATATGTCTCATAATTGCGCAACTTGGCATGAAAATTGGAAAAGCTTTCATACCCATGGTTCAAAAACATGTCGAAAAGATCGTACCATTTTTGTTACACCCAAAGCTTTTTGGGGTCGTAAGTAAAATAGACACTATGCAACTGGCAAGTGGGCAACAAAAATATCTTCATGCGATAAAGAGAACAAGTTTATGAATAAAGAGGGGGTTTTGTCAAAGATACTTGTTGCAATAGACGGCTCTGAAATGTCATTGAAAGCGGCAGATTATGGCATAGAGTTTGCAAAAAAGTACTGCTCTAAACTCATTATCCTTCACGTTATTCATATTCCTGCTGCGGGATTGATGTATACGACAGAATCAACATTCAAACAATTTGTAGAGAAAAACAAAAGGGAATCTGAAGAGTGGTTTAGCACAATCGGAAAGGAAGCTAAAGAACAAGGAGTTGAAATAAAGACTGAAACAATAGAAGAGATTTACTCGGTTTCAGGGGCAATTATCAAACGTGCTGAAGAAGAAAATGTAGATGTCATAATAATAGGCAGTACTGGAAAATCTGGTTTCAAGAGACTTTTACTTGGTAGTGTTGCAACAGATGTGGTAAGATATTCCCATTGTCCAGTGTTTGTCATAAAATAGACTGGAATGATAAAACCTTACAACGATCATCTTTCCGTTAGATGAAAATGTGATCCTCGCAGCAACAAACAAAAGCACTAGCCCCATAACACTGGCAAGAAAGATTGTTCTGATAATTAACGATCATCAAAAACAATTCTGAGATCTAATGAGTTACTCCATTTTTTCATGTGATATGTACTGCATCAATGTGTTTGCGTAATGATTCGGTATCCTTGAAATTTTGAGTGCAATACGGGCAAAATGTTTTATCAATAATTTCTAGTTCTGGCAGTAGCAGGTGATTATCTCTTAAATTTCCGCAAATCATTTTTTGTGTAATAAGACCTATGGGTCGCTTGTCGACAACTACCAATCTGCGGATATCGTGTTTTTTCATTAATTCTAGTGCCTCTTTTACGGAAGATGTTTTACTTATTGTTATGAGAGGACTTTTTGTAATCTCTTTGAGAGTAGTCTTTGTTGGGTCAAGACCTCTGGCCACAACATCGTACAGAATGTCCTTTTCTGTAACCATTCCTATTATTTTGTTATTTTCAAACGTTAGGATACTGTCGACGCGGGACTCTGCCATTGCTTTTACTGCGTCTTGAATTGTGAGATTGCTTGCAATAGTAGTCATTTTAGGATTGGTGAATTTGTAGACAGGCTCGTTTAGAAGCTCGAGTGACACGAGTTAGGGATACAAATATGGAAATTTAACCTAAATGGTTGTTTTCATCTTTGATAATTTAACTAGGATTGATTTCAGTACTATGTCGCATACTAAATTATCATTTTTGATATTTGGTATCTCAAGTAAAATACCATGATTTTCTAAGTCTCTTGTGGTGTTGAAAATGACGAAACTGTTGGTTGGTAATTATATGACTGTGCATCCCATTTCGGTAAAGCCCGCAGTACCTTTTAAAACTGTGATCAACTTTATGGCTGAAAATGAATTTGCCACATTAATTGTTATAGAAAAACAAAACCCTCTGCCGTTTGGAGTATTGACGGAAGATGATGCATTATATGGCATTGTAACTGCACCCGATATCGTGGATATATTTCAGATGGAGGTAGGTTAGGATAAAGTCCACGATGGACTCCAAGGAGGAGATTAAAGGGTGGTTTACACTGGACCATATAGAAACATCGGAGGTAAAAAATGATCTTGCAGATTTTCAACTTGTTTTAAAAAATATTTTTGGATTGGGATTTGCAATAAATATTGCCAAACCGAAAGATAATTCAATACTTCAAATAGTAATGAAACTGGAAAGTCCAAAAGTGATTCAAGATGGGTTTGCATCATTGACAGGGGCAGAAAAACTCCAGCATGTTGAGGAACTAAAGATGGAATTGTTAAAGCTTGATGTTGACTATGAGATATCTACCAACTTGGATTCTGTCACGATAGCTGATGTAGTTTATCTCGAAGACATGACCAGGACTATATTTATGGATGCCTTGAGGTCAGTTCGAAATGCGGCACTGGTGACAATCTCAATTCTATCTAGAAAATTCAATCCAGGTTACGAGTCAACACCCCCACATACACATTTGGATGTCAGTTCTCCATACGGCTAGGATAATTGAAATCACAATGTCGGAAACGCCAAAGTTAAAACGAAACCTAGGACTCCTAGGCGTATCATCGCTTGGAATTGCAAACATAATTGGTGCTGGAATTTTTGTAATAAGTGGTGTTGCTGCAGGGTTAGCTGGGCCCTCGGTCATCTTCTCATTTTTGATTGCTGGTTCTATTGCATTGATGGCGGCTCTTTCTTATGCTGAGCTTTCATCATTTATTCATGAAACTGGAGCCTCATACGCATTTACAAAAAGGGCATTTGGTAGATTCTGGAGTTTTGTTGTAGGATGGTTCAATTATTTTGATTATATTGTAGGCGCGGCAGCAGTCTCGATTGGATTTGCTGCCTATTTTACTGAATTATTTGGTCTTCAGGGAGGGACTGCGCTAATTCTTTCAGCTGTAGGACTACCGATAGTTTTGATGATTCTCAATCTTATCGGAGTAAAAGAAGCAACCCATGTAACCATGGTAATGGTATTCATCAAGATCTTTGCACTTGTTTTATTAATAATGGTTGGAGGACTTTATATCTCCACTCACTTGGGTGTACTGCATTATCACCCGTTCTTTCCAAACGGTTTTGGTGGGACACTCAGTGGCTCAGCCATTATCTTCTTTGCCTTTCTTGGATTCAATACGGTGGCCATGATGTCAGAGGAGACCAAAAATCCACAAAAAACAATTCCAAGAGCATTACTGCTTGCATTTTTTGTAAGCTTTGTGTTATACATCGGGATAGCAGTGGTTGAAGTTGGGATATTGGACTGGAAGATAATGGGGAACAATCCTTCTCCTCTGGCAACACTGGCATCCACTATTTCACATAATGAAATTTTTCTAGACATTATTTCATTTTCAGCCATAGTTGCTACCGGCTCTGTTGTCCTAAGTTCCATAATTGGTGGCACTAGAGCAAGCTATGTTATGGGAAGAGATGGAGTTTTACCACAAAAGTTGGATGCTATAAGCAAAAAATTTGGAACTCCATACGTCTCAATTTTGCTGGGTGGTTCTGCAATCGCCGTTCTAGCTGGAATTTTCTTCAAAAATATTGATACCATTGCATCAATCTACAATTTTGGAAGCTTGTTAACATACATCTTTGTGCACTTGTCTATTTTGAAGTTAAGGAAGAAAGAACCTCAAACAATACGATCTTTTAAAGTACCCCTTTATCCAATTCTTCCGATAATTGGATTGGTATGTTGCGTAGCTTTGATTTACTATCTTAGTAACACTGCAAAAATGGCTTCTTTAGCATGGGGATTAATCGGACTTGCAGTTTATTTTGGTATAACGAGACTACACAAAACAAAGACTGTTTGAATGCATACATCATAACTAGTCCTGATGTTATGACAACTTGGTCCAAAACACCGGATAAGGACTCTTGCTTGTGAAATCATGGTATGACCATACTTTTGAACTAACCTTAATTTTTCTAAAATCAGTTTTTATTTGACGCGGTAATTTAAGAAAAACCTGTCTTCCAATTACAAGTAGATTTGGTTTTCCAAGTGATTGCATCTTTGCGGCAAGATTTACCGATAAACCGATAATATCGATGTGTGATTTCTGTTTGCTTGAGCCATATCTTACTATGTTGTTGTTTCCAAAATCTATTGTTATTTTAATTTGGAGACTGGGATATTGTGATTTTTGTAAAATTGGATTTATTACATTTTTGATAACGGACATCATTGCCTGTGCACAAAAAATGGTATTTTTGGCACTAGTTTGTATTTGCCTTGTTGGAAAATATCCAATCACTGCATCTCCAACATATTTTAGCACGAAACCATCATAATATTCAATGATGTAAGCCATTTCCTGAGAGAAGAGTCTGATTATTTTAGCAAGGGCATCGGGAGATAGTTCAGAGCTCATCCTTGTAGACCCCCCCAGATCTACAAAAAGTACAAACATTTTCATTTTTTCTGAATCATGATTTCTCAAAAATTTGTTTGACCTTGTAATGGCTAGATGATGATATTCAAAATCTCTATCTAGTAAATGTGTTATTCTTTTCTGACACCTTTTTACACATGAGTGTATTTTCACTTGCTCTTGTTCACTGATTGTTAATTTTATCATTTTATCATAGTTAATTCTCCCTGGCTTAGATAATCATATGGTTGCTATTATTAATCAAATTAGGTTTGTCGAGCCCATATGGGAATTCTATTGGTAAAAAACTGTTAATTCTATAACCCATTACTTTTTTTAATGAGTAGTTTAAAAGAGCATAGTGGAAAAGATAGATGTAATAGTTTTTCAAAATCAAGTCGATTCTGTAGAGCATATTATAAAAGATTTCAATGTGCCATATATCAGAATCAACGCAAAGAGTGATTCTGACGATTGCTTTCTTTATGCAATAACCATCCCTGATGATATGGCAGACGAAGTCATACACAAATTATCTGAGGTAGTTGATTTGACGCAGAAAAATGTCCTAATAAACAATATAAAAACAACATCTACCTTATCGAATTATCTCGATAAATTAGCTGATAAAATTCACACGCCAAAAAAGATAGCAATTGTAATAGAAGAGTTATTTCCAATGACCGAACCTTTCACACGTGTAAGAAAGGAAATTTTTGTAATGCTTTGGATTGCTGCTATAGTTTCAATGTATGGCTTGTTTGAAAATAGTGCTGCCACTGTAATTGGTGCAATGTTGATCTCCCCCCTTTTGGGTCCAATAACAGCACTATCACTAAATGCCACACTAGGACGAGTAGACAAAATAAAACAATCATTAATTGTTATATTTTTGATGTTATCTACTGTTATTGTCTTATCATTAATCATTACAGCTATAGCCTCACAAATTGTACATCTTGAAATAACTCCTCAAATTCAATCAAGAACAAACATTCATGCAATTGATATTGTAATTTCAATTCTACTTGGAGTTGCAGGAGGGCTAGCAATGACATCTAATA
>JARCRW010000082.1 GCA_029850515.1 Nitrosotalea sp.
AGTAACTTAAGGAATCACAGAGAATCTAAATGATGTAAACTTGTCTAGTGCACCTGCAAACATTTCATATTGACCTGTTTGGTTAAGTCTTGGTGGTTCTGTTAGGTCTTGCAGATTATAATGCAATGTCAAACCGCAACCTTTCTTTAGTGTATGCATGTCATAATGTCAGATTGTCTGATTCAAGGAATTTTTAATGTACATATTTGGTGCAATGATGCCATTAGATGTGGTATACACCAGACTCGGATTGATATCATCTCCAATGCGATAACTCCTCTTTTCATTAAGAAAATGTATATCTTTAATGAGATCTGGCCCTCCAATGTAAATTCCGTTACTTGGCCAGCATGGCCAAAGAGGATATACCGCAAAAACGTTAGGCGGTAGATATTCTATGATGTAATTATTGAGTAGAAGTATAATTAGAGTCAGACCCAACAACGTTGATGGAACTATGACGTAGATCTTATCTATTGTTTTCAAAATATGCTATTCTTCAATCTTCAAACTTTAAAAAACTGGCGTAGATTTTCACAGCATGATTCTTCTGAAATCAAGCCTGCTCATGCATTCCCGAACAAATGTTTTTTAGTCAACTGCGATACGGTGGTCTAAACACAATCGGTCTAAATCAAGTAAAATGCAGATATCTAATGCCAGCCTCGTTGCTTTAGTATGAAATAGGTATCTAGTTTAACACATGCATTAGTTGAAAAATCCGGTTTTGCGACGGGATTATATTCTGATTGTTTACACTGACCATTAAATTTCGTAGCCTTGCTGAAGTTTTCTAAGACAATAAAACCTTGACCTCTTGCTTCATGAAAATTACTTGAATTAGACGCTATACCATTTGAGATTTCAAAAATACCTATCTTTTGAGGAGTGTAAGAAAATGTAAAATTTTTTGGACTCTCCTTTCCAGTAAAGTTTTCTGATTCTGTTATTTGGTTATTTCCCTCAATAATGTTGTAAAAGACATGTCCGTCAAAGTTTGTATCATTGATTTTAGCAGTGAAGGTGATGTTTACTTTTTCATGCGCTCTTAGTGCAAGTAACGCTGTTCCATTTGTAGAATAAAAGACAGGTTTAGTCACACCAGAAAAGTGGTAAGCAAACACACTTGATGTTGCAGGTCCTCCAAGTGTAACTACACATGGATGTGATTCCATAGTAGGATAGGTTGCACTTACAACTTTCATTGTTGTCATGTCTATTACTACCGTTGCCCACCAATCATTACTACATGCAATTGATGCGCTACTCGAAGGTGCTTTCAGAACTACACTGGCATATTGCCATTTAAAATCGGATGTACTGAGTTTGTTATTATTGCTACCAAATCCCATTTCCACATATTTCCAGTTATGTGACCAGTTTTGTAGATCTGGAACAGATAGTGCCACATTAACTACGGATTGAGTCTCAGATGGTGACAGTGTTGGTACGGGGGAATGAAGTATTGAGGAAGGGATAGGCGGTATGGAATTTGAAGAATTTGAAGAATTTTGTGCAAAAACATTGGTTGTCATCATTGTAGAAATTACTAGAACGATTATTATTGAAAGATGTAGAGTTTTCAAAATATGCTATCAATCATTCTTCAAACCTTAAAAAATTGACGTAGATTTTCATAGTATGATTCTTCTAAAATCAAGCCCATTCACATATTCCCGAACAAATGTTTTTTAGTCAACTGCAATCCAGTGGTCTAAATACGAAATCCTATCCGTAGTGAGTTCCTTCAAATGCGTGTCCTGTGTAGAGACTATTACCAACTGTTATCACAACTACACTATGCCACCAGAACCCAACATAGTATGATTTTCCCAATTGGGCTTGAGGCTTAGTAAAGATTTGATATGTCACTTTTACCACATGGTCATTTAGGTTTTCTACACTTGCAAGATTTAACAAAATATCACCAGAATCTCCAAGTGGTGGAATGCTTGTGTTTACTGAATTTTCGCCAACCTTCATCATATCTGGTGAGCCTATCAACTCAGATATGGTGGCGTTAGGTCTTGAAGTAAATACATTTGAAATTACATCACTTGTTGTAACTTTACAGTTACTTCCAGGATAAGGGTTAAAGTCATAAGTTAATGTTATTTTTCCAGTGGTTCCAGAATGTATTGCAAACTGTGTAATACCGCCTATCATTCTGCTAGTGTCTGCACCATAAAATGTGGTGCCGTTTACAGGAAGATCATCTAGTACAAAACCATTTGTACCTACAATTGAAGACATTGTTTCAGTCATTCCACATGATTTGTTATCAAAATTTCTTTTCTCAGGTGTGTTTACTACAGTATCTCCAACTTTGTCATTCCAAGCCCACCACCCTTGTCTTGTCATCCTTCCCATGCCAGAATCAGTAACACATGCAGGTGAACCGTCTTCTGATTTTATTACAAGAGTGAAGCCGTCAGAGCATTTTACATCTTCAGCTTTGATTCCTGACTTGAATTGTTTTAATGGAGGCATAAATGAGGTAGAACTATTCTGACCAGATGTACTGTTATCAAGGAGTTGAATATGACCTATTACCAGAGTGATTGGAATATCACCAACAATCTCTCGGATCTTTTCCTTGTACTGCTCTGCAGATAATGTAGATTTCGTACTGTCAATTCCTACATCCAATGATGAATTTACAATGTTTATACCTACCATGTTAAACGGAATGTCAGTAGTATTATTCATCATAATGTCAGATATTTTTTCTCTTGCGGCTTCTAATTTTTTGTTTAATTCCTCTGGAGTTATCTCAGATGAATTTATATCATTATTAGCGTAAGCCATGGCTCTGGTAAAAATACCCGGGTATTGAAAATAAGACAATGTGTTAAGATGCATTTTTGAATCTACATGTGAGTTTGTATTTACATTAAGTGGAATTATCAGAAAAGTTACAAATATCAAAGACATTGTAAATAAAAATGGAGTTTTCAAAATGTGTTCTTACTCAGACTTCAAACCTTAAAAAACTGACGTAGATTTGCGATGAGATTCTTCCAAAACTGTGCCTACTCATACGTTCCCGAACAAATGTTTTTTAGTCAACTGCAATACGGTGGTCTAAACATAAATCGTTGTCATACCGTCCTAGAA
>JARCRW010000083.1 GCA_029850515.1 Nitrosotalea sp.
CTCTAGAACATGTATGCTAACACTACCGAGAATTTTGATTTTTTCAATGCATCTTAATCCTTGGCTGCACATCATGATAAGGTCACTATCAGTTTTTTTTTCATAGTCAAGTATTGCCATGGTAGGACTTTTTGTTGTCACTTTATAGATTGCATCAACCCCTTTTCTTTTGCAATATTCGACATTTTCTAGCATCATACGGTTTGCTTCATCAACCGCTTTTTTTACAAAGTTTTCAGCTGTTTTTGTGTTTCCCTTGCCTCTTGCCATGCCAGAAAGTATTATTCCTGGAGGTCGCACTGCTGAAACAGTTACAGCAGTCATAATGTGAAGTTTAGACCCAAGTTTTTTTGATATTTCAATAGCTTCGTCCATTGCTCTTTTAGAATACTCAGATCCATCAAAAGGAACGAGTATGTTAGAGTATTTTTTCATCATAAACTAAATTATGATTTCTAATTATTATAGCAAGTACAGAATTTCATTGTTGTTGATAATCAAGATATTATGTTTTTACAATCGGGTGCGAAAAACCATGTACGGGACAGGTAACCTTGTTACTGCACAATGTGCCACAATTCTTTATATTCACTTTCAATCAGTCATACCATGAATACACACGACATGATAAGAAACAAAGGCCTGCTTGCAATAATACTCGGTGTAGCAATCATTGCTTCAGCCGGAGGATTATCTGCGGTATATGCAGACACTGGTTCTAGTCAAACACAAATTCAGAAACCAAAAATCCTAGGTACAATACCATTGGATAACGAAAGCCTGACAAAGGTGACCATAAGTCTTTCTTCTGCTGCAAACACTGCAGCAGCTGCACCGGGAATAACTGGTGGCAAGGTAGTTAGTGGAAACCTAATTGGAATGCAAGGATTCTTGGTATACAGTTTCAGAGTAATTGACAGCAAGAACTTGTCATACTCGGTAATTGTCGACCCGACAAGCAACACCATCTTGTACCAGTCACAGGGACACGCCATCAAGTTTGGTGGCTTTGGCATCATGATGGAACACGGTCATATGATGGAACACGGTCACATGAAAGGCAGTTTCACACATGGTGGACAAGGCTGGAGCAAACACGCTCTAAGTAACAGTACCGCCCCATCTTCTGGAACACAATAGTTCCGAAAGTTTCTTTTTATTTTATCATCATTAGCATTCAATAATCAGTATTCACACATGTAACTTTGATAGTCTTGCATTTTTGGTCAGGATCATATTGTTATGTGCAGAACAACAGTAAAACATTTTTTCCAAATCAAGTCACATCGATTTCTGATGTCGTTACTATTGTATCAGATTTAGGAAATCAGGTACCAGACAAATCCTGGATGCTTTATCTTCTAGAAGCATTTAACAGCCAACAAGTTCCAATAGAACTAAATCTTATTTGTTCATTTAACGATGACGGTAAGTTTCATGCCATATTTGGAGGAGTTAACCGATACGAGTTCAAGGTCAAACCAGTAGTGAACCATTCATACCTGCGTCAAATCATCATGGAGCCAACAAAACATAGAGTGAGATATAATCTCAATGATATCACTACAGGTAAAACCGATTCCTTCTTTTTGCAAATAGATGACAGTTCCTTTGATTTTTCAATAGTACGGCATTTCACAGGGCTTGAGTGGCATAACAGAGTGGGAAACATACCATATCCAGTTAGATTTGAGGTAGAGATATCACATCTGTCATACGGAATAAATGATGATCCTTCTGATTTACTATCTCTGGCATATTTTCCATACAACCAGTTAATAAAAAATCAAAAAGGTCTTGCTAAGGAATATCCAGTATCTCATCACAGTTATGAAATCAGGAACGGTTACATCACATACAAAATCGGATCTGGAGAGCATGGTCAAGATGACAGACGAGTTTGTTAACTCACATCTGTAATCTGGTAAAACGTCTTTTTGCATCGCCAGAGTCATGTGACATTCAAACAGATCTAATCAAATTCCAAGGTTTGCAACAGAACAGTTTTATCACATACGACTATTTAGGGCTCTGTAACAAAGGATTTGCTATTTTCTATACTTTCAAACAAACATTTTTCAGAACAGTGTGTGCCTTGATCAGACTCTAATTCTTTTCCACACCCTTCACATTTCTTGGTCAACTTTCATCATCCACCTCAGCATCAATATTTTTCTCTGATCTTGACAAAAATAATTCCTTGTCCCTCCCATCATCTTTTCCCCATTTTCTGGTTCTACTCTCATAGTGCTCCTCCCATTCTAATTTTTCAGAGTCATCTTTGAGACCCCATTCTTGGTAATCATGGCCATAATCATTTTCGGATTTTCTTTTTTCTTGCTTCAAAATTAATTTCCGAAATTGTTTTTACACATTTAAGGTAGAAGGTGATTATCAACGATGATAATGACACAAGCCTCAAAAGATCATTAAAACTGGAATCATTATCTTGTTAATTGATTTTATGGGTTTTCATTATACTGTTAAAAATTGGGGTTTACCATTAAATTCTAGTTGGTTGAGCCATAGATGACATGAAGTACATTCCATTACATACTGCTTTATTGTACGATTCCAATCCCATGCAGCCACACAACCACATCCTAAAATTATTCAGATCCTAGGTTTGGTAGAACTAGTGGATCTTGTGACCTGTTTTGTGGTGGTGTTCTTTTGCATGTCTGCCATTTTGAAGGATCGCTTCACACTGCTTACAAATTATTTCACCAGTTAGAAAATATTTGGGGTTTCCCATATCAAATGGAAAATATTCATATGCAGTCTCTTTTTCGCTGAACATCTTGTTTTGCAAGCTATTCATTGTTTCTAAAAAATTACTCCACCGTTTTGCATTTACCATTTCATTCATTTTTGAAATGATGATTTTTTCCTCAAATATTTCAAAGTTATTCATGTGTTTTTCAATCCATAATGGTGTTGTGTAATATACAATATCATCATCTTTTGGCTGGTATTGTGAAACTCCAACAATAAATACCTGACACGCAGGTCTATCCAGAGTTCCGGTTGGAAAAACATTTTCTATTCCAGAAAAAAGATCATACTCCCAATAGGGCAGCCAAAAGGTTCCAGTGTCATCAAGTTTTTTTAAGGCATATAAATAAATTCCATATCTCCCACATGCACCAACACGTTCCATGTTTGAGCCCTTTGCGCTGTATATTCCATGAAATTTATCAGTTGAATCTATGAGAGTACGTATTTCTTTGTAAAAAGAATTGGAATCTATTTCTTTTTTCAATATGTAATTTAGAATAAACACTTGCTAGATAATAAAGTTCGATAAAATCACAATGGTAAGATTTGAAACTCGTGCATTTCTCACATCTTACGAATGTGTGCGCTATTACATGCTGACATTATCCGAACTACCAATAACTGTAATTGAGCGTAGTTTTTCCAACTATAGAAGTGATAAGACAACTTGAAAAACTATGTCCCATTCAGAAACAATGTTTCTTGACATTGCTGCTCAAATTTCAAATACTTTTATGATATGGTGATAGTCATGCAAGAACATTTTTGCAGTCATCCAAGATGAAGAGAATTTAATCCACATAACATATGATATATTAATTCAATTAGTTTCCTTTTGCGGTGTTGGGATCTGATCAACTACCCTCCTCAGTTTAGAAAATTCACAATATTGGAACTGTAGAGAGTATTATCTTGGTAGGAGACATCTCTCTACAGAGCCTATGGAAAGTTCGAGAATCCACTAATAAAACAAAACGTCTCGGTTGCAAACAAGTGCAAACTCCCCAGGCATGCCAGTGATATATCGAGTTTCAGCCATACTCGTCTTTCCAAGAATAAAATGCGGACAAGGAGTAGAATCTGCAGGCACCGGAACGGATTCATCAATAAGCTAATGTTATGATAAATCAGCTATATTGATGAGAACGTATGATATAAGACCGTGGGCTAGTTAGCCCACGGTGCATTAGGTAATCTTGCCAAAACTTAATGCTATTTTTTTTGGTTCTGTTTTCTTTTTAAATCTTTAATGAAATAGTGAACAAAACGAGTTTATTCCCTTTTTTGTGTTATGAATACTCGTCCAATTTCTGGATTAAAAGGCGGTAATGGGATACCAAGATATAGTACAGCAATTCGAGATATAATATATCAGAAAATAGAAGAGTGGATCTGGTCAGATCTGAACCCTTACTCAGATCCAGCGAGATTTGCTAAAAAAGCCCTACAGCTTCTTGTTGATAGTCAGTACCAGTCCGGAGCATTTTGTGATTAAGATTTGATAGTATGCAATAGAACAATCAGAATATCCAAAGTCCTTTCTTAATTACCCTATACTTATGTCGCCAAAATTATTTTGTTTATTGCTTTGAATATTTCACTTATCTCAATTGGTTTTTTAATAATTGCTTTCACAGTATCACCCAATACATTTCTTTCAAAATGTGAACCAGATACCAAAATTATTTTACCATGAGGATCAAACTCCCTTATTTTTTCTATTGCGTAAAGACCGTCATATTCAGGCATCAAATAATCCAAGAAGACAAAATCAGGATGGTGTATTTTGTACAATTCAACTGCTTCTTTACCATTGATGCCATTTGCAACTACTTTGATATCGTTCATTTGTAGTAATTCAATAAAGATTTCTCGCACATCTGCATCATCATCTACTACGATAGCTCTTATCCCCACATGGTTATCATCCACTGGTATCTGACCATCATGTACCATTAGGTCATTTACCATCAGATCATAAAATAACAGTAGCTTGTACAGGACCTACAAACAATTCATGCTCTGTCAGTACAACAGTTTTTGATTCGTCAGCAACATGACGAGTCAATATCATACACAATACCATCTAAGATACATCTTGTCTCAAGTCTCAAATGTTTGAGAATTTCTAGGGTTATTTTGCAGCATATTCTTTGGGAGTGTTATTGTAAAGATGGTGGGGGGAGACGTCACTGCAATTGTGCCACCATGTTGTTCTACAATGTTTTTACATATTGAAAGACCTAACCCTGTTCCAGTCTGTTTGGTTGTAAACAGTGGATCAAATATTTTTTGGATTGTAGTGGCAGGGATTCCATTACCAGTATCTTCAAATTCAATTTTAACATTAGAACCAATATCCATTATTCGTATTTTTACCTCACCATTGTCGTTTGTAGCTTGAATTGCATTTAATATTATATTTGAGAAAACAGCCTCTAATTTTCTAGAATCACATATTATAGAAACATCATTCTGTGGTAGAAATATTTTGATATTAGGCGGAATTAGAATAACATTAATTGCATTGTCCATTATTGAATGCAATGAGGTATCATGTAATACCATCTCAGTTTTTTTCACAAAGTCTAGTACATCATCTATCTGATGAGACATACGTTGGACTGCCCTCTTGAATCTTGCAATATGTTGTAGTCGTTCCTCTATTTTCATATTCTGTTTAGCTGACATTACATCCATGGTGTTTTTTATGACCGAGAGTGGGTTTCTTAGATCGTGTGCCAGCCTAGCTGAAAGTTCTCCTATTATAGCAAATTTTTCTGCCTTTACTAGATCCTGTGTTGTTTCATCCAGTCGTTTTGCCAGAAAATCACGTTGTAGTGACAATTCCTTTTCTTTTTGTGTAACATGTTCTAGTTTTTCTTTCAATTCCAAACTTATCTGGTTGTTACGAGTGGTCTTTCTTTCAAGTTCCCGATTGGCTATTTTTAGTTCATCATTTTTCCGGTTCAATGATGCGCTTAGTTCTTGTAAAGATTTGATTCTATTCTGCAGATCACGGTTAATTTTAGATACTTCTTTCATTTTTGAAAAAGATTCGTTTGTAAGTAAAGTCAGGTGCTTTTCTTTCTCCACAAGTTCACTTTCGGCAGCATCCAGCTCCTTGAGTTCATCAGACACCATCCATTCATCTGATGATTTTGTGCCTGATTCCTTAGATTGTAGCGTCATTGTAATTTTTACATTACAGAGACATTAATTGTCTAGTATGATCAAAACTAACAAACGGGCTCACAATTACCAAAAGACGAGATTTTAGTCAAAAATAGTCATAGCATGGATTATCTCATTTTTTTGGCAAGTTCTTTTTTCACCTTCAAAGAATCATCATCTTAAACTCCCTCCAACAACTCACCATTTGTGTTAACTTCCAGATGGACAGCAAATCACAGTTTTTGTCATAATACGAATCTCTCCAACCATACGGGCATAAAGAGGAAGGATCTATTTTTGTAGACAGTGAATAAAAATCGTAATCTACTCCCCATTTATGCATTGGAATTGAAGCGGTTAGACAATTACGCAGGTTATGATTCATAGGGATTTATTATATCCTAGATAATGATTAAAATTTCATGGGATATCTGAAGATAACCTCTGAATTGCGTAGTGCGTTGGGAGAAACGTATTACAAAGAATATTGCGTACAGAACGGTTGGGCATACACTTCCTTAGAACAGATTTACAAAAATCCAATTCATAAAAATAAATTAGAATTCAAGTCGGGTTTTAAGATAATGCTTGTAAAGATTCCTTCCGAAATTCAAAAAGAGATTACATCGATTGCAAGATCCACCCACAAGAAAGAAGAAAATCCTTCATTTGCATACCACTTTTTGGCTTGTAAGGCACATGAAAGTGACGATCCAGAAAACTTGTCAGACATGAAACCGGAAGATTTCAGATGGATTGAAGTTAAAACGGGATATGCCAAACCTGGTCAAAACCAATTTGACACTTCAAAAAAACTTAAGATTTCTTTGTTTAGATGTCGTGTTGCAAATGTACTTGCACCTCCAGATGAAGTAAAAGTATTCTGGGACGAAGTAAGCGAATCATGTTTGAGATGACTTGGTAAACAGAACCATTACAACAAAAAATTCATCTCTGTCACTACATACTTGATATCGTATACATGGTGCGGTCAGACTATCAAGATGTTTACAAATTAATATGTAAAATAGATAAAAATGTAAACATCACAATTATTTCATGAATAAAGAAATCTAGAACTATATCATTATTGATTTCACATCCTTAAGACAATCTCTCTCAAAATATTTCATAATCTCTTGGAACTATAACCTTCCAGTTTACCAACAGTAACGGCATTACTGTTTTGTAACTGTCACAATCTATTTTTCTTGGTCTTTTCTCTTGTAATGACATGAATTATGGATTCTGTCAATCCTGGCTTTCTCATCGGAGAAAGAAACACTAGAAGATCTTTAATGGTTACAATTCCAACCACTTTTTCTTGTTGCACTATAGGAAGTTTGTGAATCTTATTTTTTGTCATTAATTCGACCACATCATCCACTGTCTGTCTTGAAGATACATAAATTAGAGGTCTCGAAGCAAAGTCTCCCAATAATATCTTCTTGATAGAAATATCTGCTTTACTCATTCCTTTGACAATATCTCGTTCTGTAATGATGCCAAATGGTTTTCCTTTAGCAGTAACAACTATGCATCCTACCCTTTTTTGGTCATGAGTACTGATGCGTCATAAACCGTTTTATCAGATTCGAGGCTGACAATGTCTTTTGTCATGATTTTATCCATAGTAGTCTTGCTGTGCTCAACAAGAACCTCTAGGGCTTCGTGTTTCTGTATTTTGTCAATTATGCTTTGAACTTGTTTTACACTCATATCTACCTGATAAGATATATCCTCTACAGATAGGTCCGAGTGATGATACAATGTATCTACAACATGTTTTTTTCTTTCTAGATCGGATGTACTTTTAGCGATCATACTTTTGATAATACTTTCACATTAAATTATTAAAGAGATGATCTTGATTATCAAGTTTGAAACCAAGAACAATTAGAAAATCACAATTCAATGTAGGTAAGAGACCAACACAATTAGATCCGAGTCTGTTAGACAAGTTTCTTCAAGTACCAAAGAAGTTCCACATAATATTCTTCTAAAAATGATTCTTGAGAACATCATGGGAGATGACATATTGAAACTAAGTATCACGATATCTGATCTAGAAGTCAATCCTCTAGTTGGGAATAATCAAACAGTCGTCCAGAAGGTCTTTTCTTTGTCTTTTTCTTTTTCATCAATAGTATAGGTTTTCATCGCTGATAAAGACGACTCAAAATTCTTGCAGGGATCAGAATCCTGTGGCAAAGTTTGCCATTATGAATATAATTATGATTTGGAGCGCAACCTGGCTTACAACTACTTTGAGATACATTCTTGTCCATTTCTGAATTTTTTCTAAATTTGGTCCACTCTTTCTGAGTTCAAAATATATACGAAGATTGGTAGGTAAAAGTATACCAAGACCTTGTACTGTCATGATAACAACGATAATCACCACAGCGGAAATCCAGTAAAACATTGGCGTGTTGTACGTAAAAAGCCCCATCTTTGCAGCCAGGTAATAGCCAGCAGTACTTGTCACGGCGGTAACTGTACTCATGTAAAAGATCATCTTGGGCATGAGCCAAGAGATAATCTCTTTTCTGGTTTGGATGGAAACATGTCTGAATATTGGGCCCAGTATGAATCCCATGAAAATGTCCGTTCCAGTCCACATGGTTGCAGTGAAGACATGGACATAATTCATCAAAAGAAAATTACCAGTAGAAATTGCTACAAGTAATGCGCCTATCGGTATCGCTATCCACAGGTTTGCACGCAAGGAAATAGAGGGAGGTTGGGATAAATCTCGGTTAGTGTTCAATTTACTTGACTACTAGTACTGGCATTCTCGATCTGTGAACAAGTTCGTTTGTTACACTGTTCAAGAACCATCCCCCTTTACTTGACCAAATCCCCTTGAAGCAATAACTATTAGATCAGATTTTTCCTCGGATGCAAAGTTATTGATATCATTTGTTATTACATTTCCTTTGACTATTTTTCCTTGGAATATACCATTTTTTGCTGCCAAAGTCTTTGCTTTATTCATGAAATCAATAGTTTGTTTTTTCATTTGTTTTCTATGACCTAAAAATCGGGGTCCTGTCAGCGGGATGTAAAATGGTATCACACACAGTCCTTTTATAATAACATCACATTGTCTTGCAAGATAGATTGCCTCTTCCATACCCTTGATGAGGTTTTTCAAGCCACCCAGAGATATTGGCGTCTTTATCTTTAATTTCATTTTTTGCAATCCCAGCAATTCCTAGTAATTCTATGATTTTTGATTTATTAAAAAATAGATATTGATTATCAAAGTTGAGAGTCATTAGTATCACATGTGATAATCAACACATATCATAATTATTACCAAAGTGAAAATTCTTTGGAAGGTAGTACATGTACAAATTTAAGATGTTTACTAGTGATAAACCATCCTTGGATGAAATGTGGCAATTTATAGACAACATCATGCGTCCAAACGAATTAGTTCCTGACAAAACAATTCTTGCTTATGAACAGGTATTTTTAGTGTATTCAAAACTAGTTGAAATTGATGAAATGTTCAAAGAAATTGTGCAGGTTGCCATTCTTAAAAGAGAATTGGATAAACAAAATAACAATTCAAAATAAAAATCTTGGTACCAGCAGATGTTTCACAGGGTATTCATACATCAGTACTCTTTACAAGATATATCCTGCCAGATTCTTCTACAAATGCCAGTGTCTCTCCCTCTTCAAGTCCGTGCTTCTCTCTGACCTTCTTTGGTATGGTGACTTGAAACTTGTAGGTTATAGTACTCATTCCGAGTATCTCACGCTTTGATTCCTTTGATATGACAATCTCGCCTTGATTGTAAGGAAAGAAAGGAATCTTCATTAAGATGTCCAAGGAGAATAGGTAATATCTTGGAAAGTAAGGAAAATCCAGGCATGGAAATATTCATATCAAAAAATGATACAATACGAAAGATAATTGATCTGTTGTCAGTCCTGTCAAAGCCGGATGCAATCAGGATCTTCATTCTGGCAAGGGACGGAATAAAATCAAGACTTGATACACCATTAGAGATAGGACTGACAAGAAAGCAGTATTATTCAAGACTTTCACAACTTGTCAAGATAGGCCTTGTGACAAAAGACAAAAGTGTGTACAAACATACTATGTTTGGAGAAATAATTTATCATAATCACCTATTAAGGCTTGGCAATGAAATATGGAATTCAAAATACATGTCCATGTTAGACATAGTAAAACAATCTCATAGGTTTAGCAATGAGGAGGTTAAGATATTTTCTTTAAAGATCATGTCAGATGATGCATTCAACAATACATGATAAAAATAGGAATTCCAGTACATATGCATTAAGAAAAATCTCATTAAAGTTCTTGTGAATAAAACCAATAGCAAAGAATAGATTTTTTTATTCAACAATTGTCTTAGTTTTAAAGACGATCATGTCCTTTTTTGATCGTGAATTAAACGAACTTTAAGACCTTCGCTAGAGTCAAAACAATATCACATCTTTTGCAAGTTGGCATAGATCTAGTCAGAAT
>JARCRW010000084.1 GCA_029850515.1 Nitrosotalea sp.
CATTCAACAAGTCACAATAACAAACAATGCATCAAAGACATTCCCACTTGGCAAGACTAGTATTCTGTGGACTGCTAAAGACACATCTGGTAACATATCCAATGGTACTCAAGTAATAGACGTAGTTGATACTACTGCACCCAAGATAATTGCACCGCATAACATCATAGTAAATGCAACAAGTTCGACAGGAACTCGTGTTGATATTGGAAACTTGACAGCTAGCGATAATGTCCAAGTAGCCACAATTTCAAATAACGCTCCAACATTATTCCCATTTGGAAATACTACGATAGTGTGGACTGCAAAAGACGAAGCGGGGAATACTGCCAATACCACTCAGATAGTTCAAGTTGTTGATAGATCACCACCACAATTGACAATTCCGGTAGATGTAGTAACTGATGCAACGGCATTTGAAACACCTCTTGTGATAGGAGATGCTAATGGTACGGGAATAATAGATACATCACCGAAAATAACAAGTAATTCTACTGGACTATTTCATATTGGTAAAACAATAGTGCAATGGACTGCAACTGACAAGTTTGGCAATGAAAAGACACTAGATCAAACTATTACAATACTCGCATGTGGAAAACCATCCTCTAGCTATAACTTGGTAATGGGAACAAATAGCAGTGACACACTAACAGGCTCGACTGTACCAAACTTGATAATTGGACTAGGGGGCAACGATGTAATTCACGAGGGTCCAGCTGGTGACTGTGTAATTGCTGGAGATGGTAATAATATCATATATGCTGGAAATGGTACAAATACCATTTACGCAGGTAATGGCGATAACATCATCAGAGGAGAAAATGGAAATATGCAAGTGTTTGCAGGCACTGGAAGCAACATGATCCAAGGTGGAAGCGGACAGAACATTTGCAGCCTTGGCAGCCCGGCAAAAGATCTAGTTACAAACTGTCAGGTAAAACTCCGCTAAATTTTTAGTGGAGCACTATTTTTCATATAGGTTATAATTACAACTACTTCATTTTCTATGTGATGACAAGTTCCAAGAACCTGTTTTCCCGTGCCAAAAAAATCATACCATCTGGCATAAACAGTCCAGTAAGATACTATGATCCGTATCCATTCTTTGTAAAAAAAGCCAAAGGTAGCATATTGTGGGACGTGGATGGGAGACATTATCTTGATTACTGTAATGCATATGGCGCCTTGCTTCTTGGACATGGGCGCAAAGAAATAATCTCTGATGTAAAAAGACAGCTAGGAAAGGGAACCCTTTACTGTACTCCTACTGAAATTGAGGTAGATCTCTCTGAATTAATATCTGGAAATCTTCCATCGATGGAAAAGATACGCTTAGTTAATACTGGTAGTGAAGCAACCATGACAGCTATTAGGTTAGCAAGAGGATTTACAAAAAAGAAAAAAATAGTGAAATTTGAAGGATGCTATCACGGTGCACATGATTATGTTTTGGTCAAAGCTGGTTCTGGTGCTGCACACATTGGTATGTCTGTCTCTGAAGGAAGCTTGGATGAAGTCTCAAAAAATACTCTTGTTGTCCAATATAACAACTCCCAGGAATTACAATCGTTATTGGAAAAAGAAGATGATATAGCCGCAGTAATTGTAGAACCTGTTCTTGCAAACATGGGACTAGTATTGCCTGCAAAGAATTTTCTAAATGATTTAAGAAAAATAACCTTGGAAAAAAACATTGTATTAATTTTTGATGAGGTGGTCACAGGATTTAGAATGTCTTCTGGTGGCGCTCAAAAATATTTCTCAATACGACCAGATATTACAACACTTGGTAAGGCTCTAGGAAATGGTTTTCCCATTGCTGCAGTGGGAGGCAAAAGTGAGATCATGGATATGCTGTCTCCTGAAGGCAAAGTATACCAGGCAAGTACCTATGCAGGAAATCCAGTGTCTGTCTCTGCTGGAATAGCATCTGTCAAAACCATGAATAAACTCCAGTCCAAATTATACCCAAAACTTGAAAAGAATTGTACCAAACTGGTTTCCGCAATACATGATTTAGCATCGGACATGAAAATTCCTCACCAAATTAATTCTATTTCATCTATGTTTCAGATATTTTTCACAAATGAACCAGTTGTGAATTATTCTTCTGCAAAGAAAGCAGACATGGTAAAATTCAAAAAGTTATTTGAAGTATTACTTAAAAATGAAATATTTATTGCGCCATCACAATTTGAAACAGTTTTTCTATCATATGCACATTCTAAAGATGATGTGAAAAAAACAATTTTTGGCTACGAGAAAGCACTAAAAGCGGTGAAATCATGAAATACCTGATTGGAACTAGGGGTAGTCAACTCTCACTTACTCAAACAAACTGGGTAGTGTCAGAAATTAAAAAAAAGTCTCCCCAGACAGAATTTGAAATAATTACAATCAAGACACAGGGGGATACTGATGCACGGCCTCTTTTCACAATAAATCAAAAAGGTATATTTGAAAAAGAGATTGATAGGGCAGTGGCAGAAAGAAAGGTTGACTTTGCAGTGCATAGCCTAAAAGATGTTCCTGCGGAACTGCCAGAAGATCTGGTACTAGCATGTGTCCCAAAAAGAGAAGAGGCAAATGATGTCTTTATAGCAAATGATGGAAGTATGTTAAACACAATAAAAAAGGGGGCACTCATTGGCACAAGTAGCTTGAGAAGAGCGGTACAAATTACGAGAATTAGGCCAGATGTTGTAGTGAAACCAATTAGAGGTAATATTGAGACAAGAATACGAAAAGTCCATGATGGGGAATTTGACGGTGTAGTCTTGGCTCAAGCAGGAATCTCAAGATTGGGACTTGCTGTAAAATTTCAGAGATTGCCTATGGATACATTTCCACCATCTCCAGGACAGGGAGCACTTGGTATAGTATCACGAAAGGATAATGTCTCCTTGATCGAGTTGCTCAAAAAAATTGAAGATCCAGAGACTCGAAACGCAGTAGAAGCAGAAAGATCGCTTTCAATGTTTGTTGATTCTGGGTGTAGATTTCCGGTTGGAGCATTCGCTCACAGAGACAATGATCGTCTAAAATTAAAAGTAATAGTGTATTCAATAGATGGGAGCAAATCTATAATGGTGGAAAAAGATTCAGAGACAAACAAGGCAAATGATCTTGGTAAGCAGGTTGCAACAGAGCTCAGAGAAAAGGGGATTTCGGATATTGCAAAAGACTGGAGAGAAAAAGTAGAGGAATGGAATAGCAAATGACTGGCAAAGTTTTCATTGTTGGTGCTGGTCCTGGTGACCCGAAACTTATTACACTAAAGGCAGTTGAATCTATAAAATCTGCAGATATAGTCCTCTATGACAGATTGGTAAACAAAAAAATAGTTGCCATGATCCCAAAAAGGGCTGAAAAGATGTATGTCGGAAGAGATGTTGGTGATGATTACAAACATCAGAATACGACAAATGATATGATGGTAAAATTTGCGAAAAAAAATAAAAATGTTGTACGACTAAAGGGAGGAGATCCTTTCATTTTTGGAAGAGGTGGGGAAGAGGCAGAGTTTCTCCGAAAACACAAAGTCAAATATGAAATAATTCCTGGTATAACATCTGGTATTGGTTCTGCAGCATATTCTGGAATCCCTCTCACACACAGAGAATATGCATCATCCGTAGTATTTGTCACAGGTCATGAGGATGCAAAGAAAACTGAAGGCGTAGTTGACTGGAAAAAACTTGCAAAAGCAGTAGATACTATAGTAATCATGATGGGTCTATCAAGACTTGATATTATATCCAAGAAATTGATCAGCGGAGGATTGAGCAAGAATACTCCAGTGGCAGTGATTCAAAACGGAACCACTGATGAACACAAGATGATAAAAGGTACTCTTTTGAACATATCTAAAAAGGTCACCGAAGCAAAAGTCAAACCTCCGACCATTGTTGTAGTTGGCAAGGTGGTAAATCTCTCTGATAAAATAGGGTGGAGATAATGATGCAGGGAAAAGTTATTGCTATTACCAGATCCAAAGAAGACTCGGAGGAGTTTACTCGATTGGTATCTAGTGAAAAAGCAAAAGCAATCTCATTGCCCACAATAGAACTTGTAAGCAAAGGGGAGGGAATGGTAGATGAATTTTTAGATGCAGTAAAAGCCGATGATCCAGATTATTCTGTTTTTATGAGCTCAAAGGCAGTCAAGCTTTTGTTTGACACAGCAAAAAAAATTGCAAAATATGAAAAACTCCAGCTTGCTGTTGCAAATACGACAGTGATTGCAGTGGGTCCCAAAACAAAAACTGCACTTGAATCTGAAGGTATTAGGGTATCACATGTTCCAGAAAGGTTCTCGTCAGTTGGGGTGGGAGAAGTTTTCACATTTCTTAATGCCGAGGGAAAAAAAGTAATTGTTCCGCGAAGTGGGGCATCGACACCATTTCTTGCACAGCTTTTAAAAAAAATAGGCCTCAAAGTAAAAGAGGTCTATCTATACGATGTCAAGTCTTCTAGCTCATTGTCTTATTGGACTGAATTCAAAGAACTTTTCTCACAAAATAATGTGGATGGAATAATATTTACAAGTGCTTCCTCAGTACGAGCATTTTTTGATATCATGTTGTCTGATGTGGATGAAAAAACACTAAAAAATAATTTGGAAAAAACTACCACCATTGCCATAGGCCCATTTACAGCAGATGAGCTCAAAAAATTTGGGGTAAAACCATTCACGGCCGACGTACATACAGTACAGGGTGCAGTAGATGCCATCAAGAGTTGCTTTACTAGGTGAGCAATTTTAATAATAACCCAATAATCAGAAATGACAGAAAACAACTTGAATCAAATGTCAAAGGAAATGCTATCTAAAACCCATTCTCTTTCTATTGTTATTCCTACATATAATGAATCGAAAAATATAGTGAAGATGCTTGATTCATTACGTAATACACTAACACGAGAAATGAATGCAGAAATTATTGTAGTCGATGATAATTCTCCTGACGGCACAAGTCAGACTGTTGAAGAATATGCGAAAAATTCTGAAAATGCTGGATGTACTATTCAAATAATACGCCGTGAGAACAAGCGAGGCCTGAGCTCTGCTATTGTAACAGGAATAGAAAGCGCAAAAGGTGACGCTGTAGTCGTAATGGATAGTGACTTGTCTCATCCTCCGCAGACCATACCTCAAATGGTTGAAGAGCTACAAAATTCTGATTGTGATATTGTTGTGGCATCACGATATGTGAATGGCGGAGGTGTTTCTGGTTGGCCATTTAAAAGAAAATTAATCAGTAAAGGTGCGACCAAAATTGCTCAACATGGACTTGGAATAAAAATAAAAGATCCAATGTCTGGATTTTTTGCATTCAAGCGCCACATTGTAAATAATATAAAATTTGATGCTATCGGATACAAGATACTACTTGAAATTCTTGTAAAAGCCAAGGAAGCCAAAGTCAAAGAGATACCTTATACATTCATTAATCGTACAACCGGCTCAAGCAAGCTTGATTTCTCGGTAGGTGTTGGTTATCTACAATCGATATGGAAGTTGTATAGATATGGCAAGTCTGTTAGGTCAAATGAGAGACGCACATCTGTTCATTTTCTCTCAAAGGCTGGAAGATTCTATACTGTTGGCGCATCTGGCTTGCTAGTAAATTATTTTGTATCTTTCATGTTTGGAGCAGTACTTTCCAATCTCTGGTATATTTACGCCACAATGATAGGAATCATCTTCTCTATGAGCTCCAACTTTATACTCAATAAGATCTGGACATTTGAGGATAGAACATTTGAACCAAAGCGAACTCTGATGCAATATGGATTATTCCTTGGGTTCAGCGGAATTGGCGCAGTCTTTCAACTGTTGATGGTATATGGTCTTGTTGAACTCAGACACTTGAATTATTCAATTGCGTTGTTCTTAGCAGTTGCCATTGCATCTGTAGGTAATTTCCTCCTAAACAAAAAGTGGACCTTCCAAGAAAAAGTTTGGAGCTAAATCATATTCTAAATTCTTGGAATATCTTTTCTTAGCTGCACCTAATAGTTTTTATTTAATTTTTTCATGTTTGATCCCATTTAGCTTGGCCTACTCCGCTATACAAGTATGAAGAGGGGTGTAACTTTTTTATAACATAACGGGGTTATGTCAAGTATGACTTCTGAAAATCTCAATATGGATTATAGCAAATATGATTTCAAAGACTCGACTGAGATGTACGTTTACACTAGCAAAAAGGGTCTATCAAAGGAAGTGGTAGAAGAAATTAGCAGAATGAAGGGAGAACCACAATGGATGCTAGACTTTAGACTTCGTTCATACGAGATCTTTATGAAAAAACCAATGCCAAACTGGGGGGGTTCTTTGAATCAGATTGATTTTAACAATATCTACTATTATGCAAAAGCTTCTGAAAAAACAGAAAAGGATTGGGATAATGTTCCATCTGAAGTAAAGGCAACATTTGATAAACTGGGAATTCCTGAAGCAGAAAAGAAATTCTTAGCAGGCGTAGGAGCACAATATGAATCAGAAGTTGTTTATCATAGTTTGAGAGAAGACCTTGCAAAAAAAGGTGTACTATTTTTGGATACTGATACTGCTCTAAAAGAACATCCCGAAGTCCTCAAAAAATATTTTGGTAAAGTAATTCCACCGGAGGATAACAAGTTTGCAGCACTTAACAGCGCTGTATGGAGTGGAGGATCGTTCATCTATGTTCCAAAAGGAGTCAAAGTGGATCTTCCATTACAAGCATACTTTAGAATCAACAAGGAAAACATTGGTCAGTTCGAAAGAACTCTTATCATTGCAGATGAAGGTGCAGAAGTGCATTACATAGAAGGTTGTACGGCACCAGTGTATTCTTCGGAGTCATTACACTCTGCGGTTGTAGAATTGATTGCAATGAAGGGTGCAAAACTTCGATACACCACAATTCAAAATTGGAGTAATGATGTGTATAATTTGGTTACAAAGAGAGCATATGCATATGAAGGTGCCAGTGTGGAATGGATTGATGGAAACATTGGAAGTAAACTTACCATGAAATATCCTGGAATTTATCTAATGGGACCGTATGCACATGGTGAAACCCTTTCAATTGCATTTGCCGGTAAGAATCAACATCAGGATACTGGTGCAAAAATGGTTCATCTTGCACCACATACCACATCTAGAACAACATCAAAGTCCGTAAGCAAGAGTAATGGTAGGACTACATATAGAGGTCTCTTACATGTGGCAAAAGGTGCAACTGATGTAAAAGCATCAGTCAGATGTGATGCATTATTACTAGATGATATCTCCAAGACTGATACTTATCCATACATGGAAATCAATCAAGAGGATGCAACAGTAACACACGAGGCTACTGTTGGAAAAATTGGTGACGAACAAATCTTTTACCTGATGACAAGAGGATTTACTGAGGAAGAAGCACTCACACTTATTGTGAATGGATTCATAGAGCCATTTACCAAAGAGCTCCCAATGGAATATGCAGTAGAGCTTAACAGGCTGATTAAAATGGAAATGGACGGCTCAGTCGGCTAGTGTGCCGATTGTGTCAATTTGTGATGTAAAATGTCTCCTTTTGTTCTCTCTAAACTTAACTCTAGTCACATAGAAGAAATTTCTGAAGCAAATAATGATCCTGCATGGTTGAGAGAATATCGCAAGAATGCGTTTACTATATTCCAACAACTTCCTCCAGAAGTCTCTCCTCTTTACAATAAGTACAGCGATGCAAACAAGATGGATCCAGAACAGATAATGTTCTCACTGAGCTCTGACAGTACAATTCCAGATTTTGTAAAAGATAGGTTAGTAGAAATCGGTGATAATCCCAGCATAGTTCAAATTGGTACTAACATCAACAAGATCAATATTCCGTCTGAACTAAGAGAGAAAGGTCTTGTAATGTGTTCTATTCAAGACGCAATCAAAAACTACGGTGACAAGATAAAAAAATCATTTGAGCAAACAGATTCAAAGCGAGACAAGTACATTGCACTAAACAATGCTTTTTTCAATTCTGGAATATTCATTTATGTTCCACGAAATCTTATTTTGGAAAAAACAATACATCTTGTGTCATCACTTTCACTTGACCAGACCTCTACTATATCACGTAATATTATAGTGGCAGAGGATAGCAGCAAGTCTTCGGTTGTTCAGGAAATCTATGCACCTCAAGCAACAAAACAACAAGCATATCTTGAATTATTGGATGTCTCAATTAGTCCCAATAGCCAATTTGATCTGGTTACATTGCAGGCAATGGATGAGACTGCAGTCAACTTTTCTTCCAGGGCAGCAAGAATAGAACGTGATGGAAGAATGAATTGGTATCTCGGATTGTTTGGCTCGCACCTCTCACGATATAAAGTGGATAATTTCCTTAACGGTCAGGGTGCAACCGCACAAGACACTGAAGTGGTTTTTGGAAACAAGAACCAATCATATGATCTTGCCTCTAATTTGATTCACAATGCACCATCTACAATTGGCCGAGTCTTAGAAAAATCTGTTCTCAAGGATACTGCCAAATCTCTCTTTAAGGGAATGATACGAATTGAAAAAGACGCACACCATGCAGAATCATATCTTTCAGGACACTCTATTCTGCTTGACAAGGGAGCAAAATCTGATTCTATACCAGGACTTGAGATATTTACAAATGATGTCAAGGCAACACACTCTGCGTCAGTTGCACAAATGGATGAAGAACAAATTTTTTATCTTGCTACAAGATGTTTGAGCAAATCTGATGCTCAGAAAATAATTGTTGAGGGATTCCTTGAACCTCTTTCAAGAAAGATGTCATATCAGGTACGTGCATGGATAAGTTACTTGATAGATTCTAAATGGGCAGGACGTAATCTCACTATTAAGACTGATGAACAACTCAAGGCTATGCTTGAAGTAGAGGAAACAAGATACCGTGAGACTGACACATTTGAAAGCCATTACAAGTATCGGTGAGATCTTTGTCCAAATGGGTTAATGTCTGTAAAACAAGTCAATTAAAGAAAGGCGAGATGCTTGATTTTGATTATGGAGATAAAAAAATTCTACTTGCAAATCTTGATGGCAAAATCTATGCATCAGACAGAATTTGCACTCATGCAGATGCAGACCTCTCTACTGGAATATTGACAGAAGAAGGAGTCACATGCCCACTTCATCTTTCTACATTTAATCTAAAGACGGGTGTACCAGAAAACCTTCCAGCTGAAACACCGCTGAAAATCTACAATGTTAAAATAGAACAAAACGAGATCTACATTGAGGTAAACTAGTTTGCAAACAAGTTTTATAAGTATAGAAAACATTCGAAATGACTTTCCAATTCTGAAACGTATGGTGCACAAAAACAAACCGCTTGTCTATTTTGACAATGCTGCCACTACGCAAAAACCAATTCAAGTGATTGAGGCCATTAGTAACTATTATTTGAATTATAATTCTAATATTCACAGGGCGGTTCATGAGCTTGCTGAAGAAGCGACACTTGCATATGAGGCAACAAGAGACAAGGTAGCTAAATTCATCAATGTAAAAAATCGTGAAGAAATTATTTTTGTAAGGGGAACTACGGAAGCAATCAATCTTGTTGCTTATGCATGGGGAAGACAGAACATCAACAAAGATGATATCATAGTAACCACAGAATATGAACATCACAGCAACATAGTTCCATGGCAACTTTTAGCAAAAGAGAAAGGGGCAAAACTAGAATATATTGGAGTAGATGACAACGGGGAGCTAATCCTTGATCATTTGGATACGTATCTCAAGACAGGAAAAGTGAAGATTGTAGCATTTAGCCAAATGTCTAATGTTCTTGGAACAATAACTGATTCTGAAGAAATTGTCAAGAGGTGTAAAGCATATGGTGCACGAGTGCTGATAGACGGTGCACAATCAGTTCCACATCTTAAGGTAGACTTGCAAAAACTTGACTGTGACTTTTTTGCCTTTTCTGCACACAAGATGCTTGGCCCAACCGGAGTTGGAGTTCTTTGGGCAAAAAAAGAATTGCTCCAAGAAATGGTTCCGTTCAATGGTGGAGGAGACATGATACGAGAGGTACACAAGTACGAGACTACATGGAATGATCTACCATACAAGTTTGAGGCTGGCACTCCAAACATTGCAGATGTGATAGGGTTTGCAGCGGCACTAGATTATCTTAATAACATAGGCATGGACAAGGTGCGAGAACATGAAATGGAACTGACAAAATATGCACTGGACAAACTATCACAAATAAAGGGAATCGTACTATATGGCCCAAAAGATGTGACAAAAAGGGGCGGTGTGATATCATTCAACCTTGGAGATATTCATCCACATGATCTTGCAACTATAGTTGACGAAGATGGAATTGCTATTCGTTCTGGCCATCATTGTGCACAAGTACTAATGGAAAGATTGGACGTATCTGCAACATCCCGCGCAAGCTTTTATATCTATAATACAAAAGGAGAGGTAGATGTTTTTATCAGGTCGCTTAACAGGGCAAAGGAGTTATTCAAGCTATGAGCAGTGCTGATATTTACAGAGAAATCATTCTTGATTATTATAGGAATCCAAGAAACTATGGAAAAATACAGGATCCTGACATTGCACAAAGAGACAGCAATCCTCTCTGTGGTGATGAGCTTGAGATGCACCTTAACATAAAAGATGATAAAGTTGCAGACGTAAAATTTACGGGGAAAGGCTGTGCCATAAGCCAAGCAAGTGCATCCATGTTGACAGAACTCATTCTGGGCAAGGATTTTGAATATGTCAAAAAACTCACAAAAGAGGATATACTTGATAACCTCGGTCTTCATGATCTTGGGCCTGCCAGAATCAAATGCGCCTTGTTATCATTGAAGGTTTTAAAATCCGGTCTGTACTCTTATCTTGTTGACAAGCTACATGACACTGCATCTGCAGACAAGATAAAGGAAGAATCTTCAGGTCTTTACTAAATTGTCCATCTCAAATACTGCATTACCTCTTCAGATTAGAAAAACCATATTTGAAAAATTCAATGATACAAATGTTAGATTCACAAATGATGAAATCCTTGAACTGCTAAAAAATAACGGCCTTGACAGTTCTGTTACAATTGATGATGTTGAGCAATATTTTAACCAGTTACGTGATGCTGGATTGATAAGGCAGATTGCCCAGAACTTTACCACTAATTGGTACAAACTCTTTGATGTTGTAGAAGAAATCAAATGCAATTCATGCAACCGGGAAATTTACTTGGGAAAACTAGAACCACGAGTATGTCCCAATTCTGAATGTAAGGCAGCCATTTAGATATTACATTCTGGATGCAATTCCGGTACCTGGATCATATGCTATTCTCTGCACCCTGCCTATCTTGCCACTTTGTAGCTCTACTTTAATTCCATGAGGGTGAAAACTGCTTGAAGTAAGGATTCGTTTTACTATGCCATCGGTTAGTTTGCCGGTATGCTGATCCTGCTTTTGTACTATTGATACCAATACCCCTATCTTGATTTTGTCTCTTGTAGGTATGTTTTCCAACGTGGGTCACATGTATTCTTATTTAGAACGGTATCTTGTGGCAGCTTCTTCTAATGCTTGAATCATTGGTAGCTTTACACCTGTGAGGTATAGTACCAACGCACCTCCTGCGGTGCTTATGTGGTTTATCTTCTCGGTAAGACCATATCTTTTCAATGCTGCAGTAAGATGTCCACCGCTTACAATTGTGGTGGCAAATGAATTTGCTACTCCTTTAAGAAGCGACTCTGTTCCAAATTTGAAATTCTCATTTTCAAAAAATCCTGCTGGACCGCTCATGAATACAGTTCCTGCACTCTGGATCGATTTTAGGTAATAATCGACTGATTTTGGTCCCAAATCAAATATCTGCTCACCTTTTGCAATTTCACGTACATCCATTTCTTCTCTTTTTCCGTTTCTTTCAACTGCAATGTCAACTGGAACTGAAAATACATCTGGGTATTCACCAATCAGGGCATGTGCCTTTGAGACTACCTCTTCTTCTCTCTTGATTCCAAGCGGGAACTTTATTCTTCCCTGAGCTCTCAGAAAGACATTTGCGATGACTCCTGTAAGGAGAACTTGGTCTGCTCTGCCGTTCTGGATTAGCTCCTTTATTGCCTCAAGCCTGTCAACCACCTTTGAGCCTCCAAGCACAACCACATGTGGTCCCTTGGCAACAGTCATTATTTCGTCTAGCTTTCTGACCTCACGTTCTACCAACTTTCCCGCACATGCTGGAAGAACATGTGCAAAACCGATTATTGATGGATGTGATCTGTGGGAGCTTGGAAACGAATCTAGTACACAAAGATCAAATAATTTTGAAAGTCTTTGTACCATTATTGTTTTAGACGCGTCAGAAGCTGAGAATTCGTAATTTTCTTCTGCACACAATCTCAGGTTATCGAGTAATATGATGTCACCATCTTTCATGTTTTTGATTTCTCTTTGTGCCTCTGAACCAATTACATCTTCAATGTACTTTATCTTGCGGCCCAATATCTGCTCTAACACCTTTGCATGCTTTTCCATTCCGGTATAGTCCTTGTTGCCGACCCTTCCTTGGTGTGAACCAATCACTACTTTGGCGCCCTCTAGGTCTTTGAGAGACTCGGTAGATTCTCGAATTCTGCTTGTCTCGATTATCTCCATTGTGACAGGATCTATGGGACAGTTCATGTCTACTCTTAGAAATACGGTCTTACCCTTTGTATCAAAGTCGCTAATTGTTAGGATTCTCAATATCGTTCCTATCTTTGGATGTGGTTAAAATCTTTTAGATGGTTATTTTTTGCTTGGCTAAATTTTATGAATGATTGTTTTTCCAATTGGGGTTATTTTCTTGAATCCGTTCCAGCCCGTCTTGATCCAAGTCTTGTCAAGGATTAGATTATAATTTTCAGTGGATGATTACATGATGCTTGAATTAAAAAACTGTAGATATTGGAAGGGTATCAAACTGGGCTGTGATCGTACGAGATGCATCCACGGTTTCTAGACTGTATTATTACTGGATGAAACATAGCATATGATTATCATTTTAAGATAAACAACAAACCATGGGGTGCTCTGTATGGCTAGGTGCATAAATTCTTCATAGTTATACAACCCTGTATGGCATGGCAGACAAAATGCTTTGTACAAATACCTGGCAGATCCACTGAAAAGTATGCACCAGTACATATCACCATATAATTGGCATGTTTTGTATCTTGAATACTAGGAACAATTCTGGTAAAACAAAAATGAAAAAGACAAGCAATCTGATTTTAATATGGTATTGCCAAGCAATGGTTGGATGTCATATCTAGGAGAGAATTTCACTGCAGAACTTGATCTTTGACATACGAAGCAGGACATTTTTCTTACTATTGCTAGCTTTTCTGATTCTACTTTATCTAGCTGTTGCGAAAATAGTGTTTGTAGCTGATACAGGATTTGAAACAACACTTTCAAAACTTGTGGGCAATCCTGTAGTAGATCTTACGATGGATGTGTTTACAGAACTTGGGTGGGTTCTGTATCCAATATTTATCAGCATTATACTATTTATCATAAAAAGAACAAGGCGTCTTGGGCTTGTACTCCTTCTCTCGTTATTGATAGGTACTATGGTTGCAGCCTATATGAGATGCTATACCGGGTATGAAAAGCCAGCACTTGATTTCATAGGTGCACATCTGGCAATCAAATCTGGTGCAGATGTGAGTGTGCCATGTACCATAGATGGCACTTTTCCTGCAGGTGATACCGTGAGAACCACAATATTTGCATTTATCATAGGGTATGCATTATCCAAAAGATTTCCACGCGGATGTTATCTTTTATGGATATATCCCGCAGTAGTCTCAATAAGCAGATTGTATCTATTACAAGAATATCCGTCAACGGTAGTTGCTGGGGTGATATTTGGCATATTGATTGCGAATATAATTTCCAAAAAATTAAAGATAGAACTTATCTTTGACAAGTTAAAATCCTAGCTCTTCCATAACCTTGGAGCTTATCAGAACCATCGCATAGTGGTCTGTGTCGTAACTGTATATCCAATATCTTACATCACGTTCTTGTTTTGCTTTTCTCAATCCAAAATTAAGCTCATTCATAATTGTAAAACCAATCTTTTTTGCAGACTTTTGCTCTTTTGTCATGATAATCCTGAATGCACCCTTTTGCGCTGAAAAACCAAGTCTTATCATTTGTTCAGCCAGATCGGGAGCCTTTCGCTCTTCATCGATCTGGAATGAATGAGCAATCGGTAGTTGTGATGGGTGAAATTCCATGACTTGTATATGCACTTGCTAAATAAAATCTACTTGGTGATACTTGGAACATCTTAAAATTTTGCTAAAAAGCTCAAAAATATGTTGAAAATTTTAACTCATATGTCAAATACTGATCATAACAAAAACTTAATCGATTACAAAGGCTCATTATCGCATGGCATCACTTGAGACTTTATCAAAATCATATGGTATGAAAAAGGCGGCAGTATCCAAATTGCGAAAACAAGCTGAAAATAAACTAAAAGAGGCGGTTTCTAAAAAGCGAAGAGCATCATTAGGTCTTGTTGCCTTGGAGAAACAAAAAGAAGATTTGACAAGGGCCAAAGATCATGTGGCCCAGATTCTAAACCAACATCTCTCTCAAAAGGCAAGCATTGAGAGGCTCAAAATTGCAGCGGAAGAGAGATTACTACATGAACAGGATACAAAAGACCAGGTAACCCAACAAAGTGAATATGGGTCCTCTGAAGACAAGAACTCTGTAATTGAAAGGCTCAAGTATATTGATGAAAAAATAGCTGAATTACATTCCGAATTAAAAGAAAGAGAATCTGGTCATGCTGGACTGGAAAAAGCAATAGAATCAAGTGAAAAGGAAAAATCCAAGATCGAAGGCCAGCTAAAAAAACAAGGTCACACCAAGCCTATCCTGATTGAGCAGCTAAAGGCTTCTACAAAAGCAGAATCTATCTTGAGACCAAAGTTTGAGTCTCTTTTAAAACTTGAAGCACAGGCAAGTAATGCATTGGCGACGGTACAAAAGAAATTGGCAGAGATTGCAGCTCAGAGAAGAAAGAAGATAGCAAAACTTGCAGCCATTAAAAGAAAAAGAATGGCAGCACTTGCGGCCAAGAAAAGAAAAAACAACGCAAGAAAATTGACCCTGAAAAAAACCAGAAAAGCAAAGACAAGAAAGACAAAAAGAAAACCCACTAAATCTATAAAACACAAGACTCGTTCAAAAAAAGCATCGAAAAAAAAGGTGCTGAAAACCATTAAAAGAACAGCTACTAGGACCAACAAGAGAACGACAGTAAAGAAAAAACCCCGACGCAAATAGTAATCACGCGCACCATTAATATTGAATTAATTTTTCCGTAACGATGTTGTCTCTTCCACAACGTATTGTTGTAGAATTTGCCGAAATGCCAATTCTTAAAAATCCATCACTTGTTTGTGGATTTCCGGGAAGTGGATATGTTGGTAAGATTGCAGTTGATTATATGATTGAAGAATTGAAGGCAATCCCGTTTGCAAACATGCTATCATCATCATTTCCTCCGCAGGTGTTAATTCAACCTGATGGAACAACCGATCTTATGAAAAATACTTTTTACTTTTACAAGGGAAGTTCAAGTGATCTCGTTCTGCTAAGTGGAGATGCACAGCCTGTAACTCCTGAAAGCGAGTATGAGATGGCTGAAGAAATTGTAAAAATCTGTGATAAACTTGGGATAAAAACTATCTACACGCTTGCTGCATACATCACAGGAGTTTTTTCTAAATCCCCCAAAGTTTATGGTACCAGCACCATTCCACAAATTGTAAATGACTTTCAAAACTATGGCATATCAACTATGAATAGTGGAAGCATAACTGGAATGAATGGTCTTATTCTTGGTGTGGGAAAAAGAAAAGAAATAACTGGAATTTGTTTACTTGGAGAAACATCTGGATATGTTGTAGATGCCAAGGCATCAAAAATTGTACTTGAAACGTTGGTAAGGATGTTGAATCTTAAACTTGATTTGACTGGTATTGCAAAAAAAGCACAGGATACAGAACAACTGGTGAAGACAATTGAGGAACAAATGGGGCAAAGAACTGGGGGAAATTCACTACCAACGCCACAGCATGACAAAAAACTAGGGTACATCAGCTAGACATGAAAAAACGTGGACCAATAGTTGCAATTGCAGGTGCAGTCATGATTGTAATGGCTGCATCCATTGCATATTCGGTAATGCCAAAAACATCCATTGGCGGTGGGGCAGGGGATTTTTTTCCGTCGCCAGAAAGCCTGTTTGACAGCGTCTCTGATAAAGTAAGCATTGATGCAGGAAATGTATACACTTTTTCACATACTGTAAACGCTGCTCAGGTGCCACTGATGTGGGGAGTTCACGTTGTGGACTATAACCCAGATGATACTGTGGCAATATCTATAACGAATATCTTTGGAGACAAGTTTGGTTCGTTTGTAGACAATGATCCTATTTTTATAAAATCATTCAATGTACCCAAGGCAGATACCTATAGCTTTAACATAGAAAACAAGGGCAAGGAACCAATTACCGTAGTGATGCTATTTACAGAAAACCCTGAACAGTCCAAAGCATTGACTGATCCCAACTCGCCATTTGTAAAAAACATACTGCCACTGGCAGAGGCTGGATTCTTGTTGATTATAGGAATCATTGTGATAATATCTGGCGCAATACTTGGTGTAATAGATTGGAGAAAGGGAAAGAATCAGTCTAGTGGTAGATATATCTAAAATTCTAACACTACTAGTTTTCCAAATTTTCCAACATTGAGTGCATTTTCGCCTCTAAATGTAGAAATGTATCCATTTTCGATTCTTACCTTAGAACCTTGTTTTACCATCTTTATCTGCGCATCCCATAGACTAAGCTTGATTTGTCCAGTCTCATCTTTTAACATTGCATCTGCAACTTGAGCTTGTCCACCAGTTTTGAGGTTGACAGTTCTTGGCTCGCTGATACTCTCGATGATTCCTTCAACTGGCTCTAGCTTGTTTTGTGGTCTGCTCAGTTGATCTATGCTTGGCATTTAACAAAATTTTCCATTCACAAATAATAAGTGTTTTGATGATAATTTCTGTTAAGATAACTAGGATCGGGGTCTGGGAAATACTAATTACTTTTTTCATGGATGCATTTCTTGCAATTTTATGATTGGTGATGTATTTACTTGGTAATTATCTGGTTTTTCAACCACTGTGCAATCTGTTTTGTCGCCTCATTGTGTGACATGTCAATTATTGGCAAGAGAACATTATTGTTGTTATTTTTCAGGTATTGCTTGTATTGCGGCATCTCTGTGTATTCTATTGCTGCAAAATGTATCTTGCCTTCCATCTGGTCCTTGATAATCTCAGGCGTGGGGGGAAAACCTTGTGGTTCGTATAATATTCCGTCTGCCCAGCGCGCTGGAGGGGCAGAGCTGCCGAGAGGTACATTATTGGTCTTGATACTTAGAAAATCCTCAATGCTGTTGACTTTGACAAGCTCATGAATTATTATTTCGTTTATTGGTTGGTGCCTGATTATTACCATGTTTCTAAAGCAATCGGTGTATCATTTAATGGATCCTATTCGCTTTATTATCTGAAATATTCAATGGCTAGTATGATTGGAGAACAAGAACAATCATTACAATTGTGAATGCGGTAAAGATGGAGCCAATTCCAATTGCCATCTTGGTGTTTCTACTCATGTATTTTCTACCTTCCTTTCGCTAATTTAAGACATTACATGTATGGTGAAATACAGATTTTGGTTTTACCACACTTGGTTAACTTGATTAGATTTTAAATAAGGTAACAATAATTCCAGTCTGCATGAGTGAACAACCAAGACAATTTTTCAATTTCTCATTTTTTAAGGTAGATCCAAAATGGAGATGGATGGCGGATTTTGCAAAAGAAGAGTCTGCAAAAGAAGTAGAAATCATCCTTAAGAACTCACAAATAAAATACAGGACATATTCTACACTGGGTCTGCGAGATGATGCAGAGTTTTTGTTCTGGTTTGTATCTGATTCTGTTGAGAAAATTCAGGATGTAATATCCAAACTATACCTTACAGTCTTTGGGAAATACATTGTACCCACTCATGTCTATCTATCCAGCACAAGACCATCAATGTATGCTGATAGCAAAACACAACGTGGTTGGCTTGGGGGAGAAGATCAAAAAAAATATGCCATCGTATATCCTTTCATCAAAACACGAGAATGGTATCTGCTGCCGCTTGAAAAGAGAAAAGAGATGATGGGGGAACACATACAGGTTGGGCACAAATATCCTGAAGTTTTGCTCAATACCACGTATTCATTTGGAATACATGATGAAGACTTTATGCTTGCATTTGAAACCGATACTTTGCACAAGTTTCAGGATCTAATAATGGATTTGAGAGAAACTCGAGTCAGCGGATACATTGCAGTAGACACACCAATGATTGTATGTGTCAAAAAAGATATTGTTTCTTTGATTAGGAGTCTTGGATGATGAAGGCTCTAAAAGAGTGGGCTACTGTAATAACGGCACTTGAAAATGGAGACCAAACAGTTTTGCTTCGAAAGGGAGGAATACTTGAGACTGCATCCGGCTTTAAGGTAGAGGATAAAAAATTTGTACTCTTTCCAACATATGAACACCAAGACAACTCTTCTTTAAAATCACAATTTTACAGATATCTTGCGGATGTGAGAGAACAAAAACCAAAAGATGGTGTAAACAGAATTGCATCTTATGCCGAAGTGCTTGCAGCGCATGATGTCTCTTCCATGAAAAAAATTGAAGAGTTGTCAAGATTTCATATTTGGAGTGACTCGTACATAGTAGAGAGGATGAACTGGATGCCACAAAAACCAATGACTGCAATGTTTCTCAAGGTGTACAAGATTCCTCCTATTGAGATTCCAGTTCTTCCTGAATATCACGGTTGCAAATCTTGGATAGGATTAAATGCTAATATTGAAGATGGATCAGCTGTTTTAAATGAAACAGATCTTCAACAAAAATTATCAGAGTTTAGGAGTATTGTGAATTGAAATATAGGAAGCTAGGCAAGAGCGGAATTAACGTCTCTGAAATTGGATTTGGAGCATGGACTCTTGGGCTTGACTGGTGGGGCAAAAAGATCGAAGACGATGAGGCTAAGAGAATGCTAAAACGTGCATTTGATCTGGGGATTAATTATTTTGAGACCGGGGATATCTACGGACGAGGAAAAAGTGAGAAATTAATTGGTGAAGTATTCTCCGGGATGAGAAACCAAATTGTCTTGTCTACAAAATATGGATATGATATTTATTCAAACGAACAGATCGGTCACAAGGAACTCCCTCAAAAATTTACAAATGAATTTACTGATTTTGCCTTGAAGAAAAGCCTTGAACGATTGCAAACAGATTATGTCGATGTATATGGATTGCACAACCCAAAGATCTCAACCATACGCGACAAGCAAATTTTTGAATTCTTGGACAAAAAAATAAAAGAAGGACTTATCAAAAGTTACCAAATTGCACTTGGTCCTGCCATTGGGTGGACTACAGAGGGACTTGAATCTATGCGGATAACAAACGCTACTGCGGTACAGACTGTATACAATATTCTTGAACAAAACCCAGGAAACACGCTAATCGATGAAGCAGAAAAGAGTAATGTTGGAATCCTAGTTCGCGTACCTGATGCCTCTGGAATATTGACAGGCAAAGTAAATGCAGACACAAAAATCAGTGAAAAGGATCACCGCTCTGTAAGGAGTGGTAACTGGATACAAGAGGCGCTAAAGAAGGTTGATCAATTGATGCCTATTGCAAAAAGAAACGGCTTGAATATTACAGAACTTGCAATCAAGTTCATTTTATCACAAAAACCTGTCTCATCAGTATTACCTACCGTTGTAAGTGAAGAAGAGATTGAAATGTTCTCTGCAATGTCTGATGGCAAGTATCTAGACGATGATGACAAAAACGAGATCGTTGGACTTTTCAACCAGTGGCCGTCCTATGATCTAAAGGCCTCTGTACAAACAGCCTAAGTATTATTTTCCAAAATCCTGGAGAAATAAAACGAATTATATTCAAAGAAGATTAGCATAAGTGAAGTGGCTATTAATCAAAAGAAGACGTCAACTATGACGTTCCGAATAGATGAAGATGTACTAAACAAACTTCGTTCCGAGTCAGAACATCGGGAAACCAGTCTCAATACATTTGTCAACCACATCTTCAAAAGATATGTCGAGTGGGACATGTATGAGGCAAAAGTGGGAATGATCCCAATTGCAAAGCCAATCATTTTAGAACTCTTTGGAAATCTAACCAGGGATCATGTTGTTGACATGGCAACTCGTATTGGGAAAAATGTAGTCAGAGATACTGCATTGTTCATGCGTGGAGATTTTAACCTGAACTCATTCATCTCTTGGTTTGAGGCTAGAATGCGTGCTTCTTCGATTGAAATAAATCATAACATAAAAAATAATGTCCATACGTTTATCATTAAACACGACCTTGGAGAAAATTGGTCTCTTTATCACACTACTGTGCTTGGGTTGATCTTTCGTGAAGTTTTGGATACGACAGCTGATTTTGAATACAATGCTGGCATGATGTCGTTCAAATTCACTGAATAAATGATTGCAAACAATTGCAAGTGTTTGCAAATGAATTCAGTCTAATCGCTCTTGTTATATTTCTGTAGTCTAGTATACTAGTCATGCAAGTGTTACAACAAGGAAGAATTCTTGAAAGCAAAGATGCAGACAATGTTTTAAAAATCATGTCAAATGATCAGGCCATGACTATACTCAGGTCTACAATTGACACGCCAAAATCAGCATGGGATATTAGTGTCATGTCTGGGGTTCCGCTAACTCAGGTATATAGATGGGTTAGAAGGCTTCACACATCTGGACTTGTACGTGTATCAGGCGACACAAATTTGTCTGGCAAAAAATTCTTCATGTATCAAAGCAAGGTAAGCTCCATCAAAGTAACATTGACATCCATTACAGAATCAGTGATTGAGCTATCTTAGAAATTTATTTTATAATGTGATTATGCAGTAATTGAATCTTCGATGTTAAACTCATGTTCTACGAAATACTCAACTCGAGTCTTTTTGAATTCTCTTGAACTGAATAGAATTTTGTAATCGCTGACTTGAACTTGTTTCTGAATCTCTTTTGCCATGTCTTCTGCCTCTTCGATTGATTTGCAATGTACCATTGAGAATACACTATATGGCCAATCCTGGTAGACAGGTCTCTGATAACAATGGCTTATCTGTGGGAACGATCCTAATTTTGAGCCAACTTCTTCAATTCTTTCATCTGGAACTTGCCATACTATCATACCATTTGCAGTAAAGCCAACTTCTCTATGTCGCAAGATTGCAGCAAACCTTCTCATTATTCCGGTCTCTTCGTATAGTCTTACCTTTTCAAGAAGTTGTTCTTCTGTTATTCCAAGTTTCTGGGCAGATTTTAAAAATGGTCTCTCAACTATCTCTAGATCTTTTTGCAGTTCTCGTATGTAGTCTTTCTCCTCCTCGGTTGCAATAAACTTGGCATCTACAATCTTCTTCTTCTCTTCTGATGGTTTGATGTCAGATTTTTTTTCCTCTACCATCTCAAGCTTTACTCCAATCTTGAATAACTTGATTGTAGGAAGAAGCCTTGTTTTTTTAATTCCTTCTAACTTTGAAAATTTATCTATCTCTGTCTTTAGATCAGACCCCGGGGGAACTGCTAGGGTGAACCATAGATTGTATTCGTGATTTCTTTCATAATTATGACTGACGCCTGGATGTTTGTTTACTTGATTTGCTATATGATCTAGTTTCTCTGGGTCTATTGCCATTGCAACAAGTGCACTCTTGTATCCTAGTTTTCGTGTGTCAAATATTGCACTAATCTGTCTGATTATTCCTGCCTCCTTGAGGGTGACAAGTCTTTGCATCAATTCTTGGTCTGATAGACCGAATTTTTTTGCCATGGACTCATATGGTTTTGGGGTCAGCGGAAAAGTCCACTGGATTTCATTTAGAATTTCCTTATCCACCTTGTCCATGTTAGATGAAAACCCTATATTACAATTAAAAACGTTACCTAGTTTCCCATGGAATCTATAAATATCATTTATAGTCAGCCAAGATCCGTTGATAGTTGATCTAAATCTTAGAGGAGATTTGGTGATTATAGTGGGTGGAGGAAATGAGGGTCTGAAAAAAGTAAATTCCTTGCTGACCCAGGAATGCAAGATTCTTCTTATCAGCGATTCAACAAACAGGCAAATCCAAAATTATGTCAAACAAAAGAAAATATCTTTCAAGAAAATGAGGCTTGTTAATGCAAATTTTCTAAAAAAATACAAACCATTCATGGTATTGGCAACAACTGATGACAAGGCACTCAATCGCAAAATTGTGGAGCAGGCCAAGTCTATGCGCTGTTATGCATATGCTGCAGACGATCCCGAAGTAAGTGACTTTGCATTTGGTTCTGTGATTAACATAGCTGACACTGTACAAATTGCAGTATCCACCGGAGGTCGAAGTCCTGCAATGGCAAGAAAACTAAAACTTCAGGCAGAACAGATCTTCAAAAAAGTGATAAAAAAAGAGGACATTTATCAGATAAAACTGCAGGATTTTGCAAGAAAGGCTGCAAAGGACAAGATCCAGACATTTCCTGAACGAAGAAAGTTCCTCTATAGTGTTATGAATGACAATCATGTTAAACAATTAATACAAGACGGAAATCTAAAAAAAGCACAGAAGCGGGTTATGGAGATGCTAGATAATCTGATATGACAAGTGATGTAATCAACGCTAGAGTTACTTTTAGAAAGTCACCCATTCACATGCTTGAGAGGTTTACCTTTCCAGATCTAGATTCTGCATATGAATCATTTTTACAACACTCTGGATTACATGAATGTGTAATTTTGCAAACCTGTAACAGGGTCGAGCTTTTTGGTTGCGCCAATTCTGCTGATCTTGACAAAATAAAAAAAACATGGGCATCTGTAGCAGGATTAGAAGAAAATGCATTCAAAGAAAATCTTGAGGTAAGCAAAGGAACTGACGCCTATACGCATCTGCTCAAGCTTACCTCTGGCCTTGATTCTCTTGTAATAGGGGAAGAGCAAATACTTGGACAAGTGAAAGAATCAATCAGTACAGCAAGAGGGATAAAAGCCTCGGGTGATAATCTCAATACTTTGTTTGACAAGGCAATTAAAATTGGAACACGTGTACGTCAAGCAACCGGGATCAGTAAGGGAAGTATATCAATAGGGTCCATGGCAGTAAATCTTGCAGAAGAAAATATTGATGATCTAAAATCAAAACATATCTTGTTGATTGGAACTGGAGAGGCAGCAAGTCTTGTAGCAAAATCGCTCAAAAAAAGAGACATTGATTTTCTTGTAACAAGCAGAACCTTTGAGCGCTCAAAGGCTTTTGCAGAGACTGCAGGTGGCAAGCCACTGCCATTTGAAGAAGCAACTACTAATTTCAAATCAATTGATGTACTGTTTGTTGCTACTGTTGCACCGTATTTTCTTGTTACACATGACAGGGTAAAAGAAGCAATGGATTCACGAAATAATGGGATGCTCATAATGGATCTTTCTAATCCGCGAACTGTTGATGACAAGGTCTCGGAAATAGACCGCGTTAAAGTGATGAACTTGGATCAAATTGCGGAGATGGTGGAAAAAAACATGAAAAATAGAATGGGTGTAGTATCATCAGCAGAGCATATAATTAATGAGGAATTACCTCTAGTAGAAGCAGCAATGAAGAGACTTGAGGTGGAGCCTATTGTAACTAATGTCTTCAAGGAGATAGACCAAGCACGAGTAAAGGAACTAAAAAAGGCACTTCAAATGCTAGGGGAAAAAGATGAACAAAAGATACGAATTATTGACCAGCTTACACAAGCAATTGTAGAAGACATAATGTCAATCCCAATGAATAATCTACGCAAGGCCTCAGAACAAGGTGATTCTGAAATTCTAAAAACTGTTACAAGACTCTTTGATTATAAAACAAGAGAGTAACAAATTATATTGCTAAAAAGGATGTCTTGTATGTAATGTCTTTTCCTAATTTGAGACTGAGACGTCTGAGAAAAACTGGCAAAATTAGGGAACTCTTGGAAGAAGTACGGCTGTCTCCTAAGGATCTCATCTGCCCAATATTTGTACAAGAAGATCTAAAATCAAGAATCCAAGGGAGTTCAATGCCTGGAATGGAGCGGCTTCCACTTGCAGATGTTACAACTGAAATAAACACTATAGCAGAATTGAAAATTCCGGCAGTAATGGTATTTGGAATACCTTCGCACAAAGATGAACATGGCACATCAGCTTTTTCTCAAAATGGAATTGTACAAAAAACAATTTCTGAAATAAGGAAAAATATTGGAAATGACATTGCAATAATGGCTGATGTATGCCTCTGTCAATACACAAGTTCTGGTCATTGCGGACTTGTCAAGGGAGACAAGATAGATAATGACTCTAGTCTTGAAACTCTGGCAAAAGTTGCAGTAAGTCAAGCCCAAGCAGGAGTTGATGTTGTATCACCATCTGCAATGATGGATGGACAGGTAAAGGCAATACGACAGGGTCTTGACGATGCTGGGTTTCACGATGTTGCAATAATGTCCCACTCTGCAAAACATAGATCTTCATTATATTCACCGTTTAAGGACATGGCCCATTCCGCACCTCAGTTTGGAGACCGAAAGACCTACCAATTGCCGTACACAAATCCAAAGGAGGCTATGAGAGAGGTTGAGACTGACATACAAGAAGGAGTAGATATTGTCATGATAAAACCAGCGCTGGCATATCTGGACTTGATATCGATGACCAGGGAAAAATTCAATGTACCAATTGCCGCCTATAGCGTATCAGGGGAATATGCTCTTGTAAAGGCAGCTGCTATGGCTGGATATATAGATGAAAAAGAAGTTACATTGGAAATTCTTACAGCCATCAAGCGTGCTGGCGCAGACATGATAGTAACATATTTCTCAAAGGGTGCAGCAAAAACTCTCAACGAGAAATGAGAGAAGACCAAACATTTGAGATAGCACGTGCATATGACTTACTACCGCATGTAGTTGGTGCAAGTTGGGCATCAATCTGGTTTCGTATTAACAAAATAAGAAGACCTACAAAAGAAGAATTTAGAGAAAAAGTTGTTGAATATTTCAAAATGCTAGAGCCACTTACAAACGCATATCCACAAGAGGAGAATTTCAAGGATATGATTGACTATATCAAAGACAAACATGCTGATGAAATTAGAAGAATAATGACCGGAAATAATCCTGAGATTGAAAAAAGATACAAGAGATTTGTAGACTATGGCTAGATCTCTTTTTTTAGTTGGTCAAGAAACTTTTTCATCGTATTGATTCTTTTTCGTGCCTCAATTTTTCCAGCATTGGTATTCATTGTTTTTTCCAAAAGCAGGAGTTTTTTGTAAAAATGATCTACAGTCCAACTCCTGTCATCTGGCAAGCGTTTTTTGCAAAATGGATCAACGTTGCTATAAAATGGTCTTTTTTCTGCACCGCTGACTGAAAACGTCCTTGCTATTCCTATTGCTCCAAGTGCATCCAATCTGTCCGCATCCTGTAGTATCTTACCTTCTAATGTCTGAGGTGTGGCACCTCTTGAAAAACTATGGTCTCTTATTGCATCCGATATGATGTCAATCTCATCTTGGCTGAAATTGTATTTTTTTAAAATCTTTTTTGATTCTAGTGCACTCTCGGTTGAGGAATTTTTTGAGCGAGGATCGGATTTTGGATATGATATAATGTCATGTAACAACACCGCAGCCGTTATGATTCTAATGTTGGCTTTTTCCTTTCTTGCAATCACTGTTGCATTCTTGAGTACCCTCATAATGTGTTCAAAATCATGGGCTGTGTCGTTTTGTCCAAGTCTATTTTTTACCAGTGATCTTAATTTTTCAAACTCCAATTTGGTCTCTGATACAAATTGATTTTATAAATTGAGATTGTAATTCTGGCTCATGCCTAGGTGAAAATTCATGAAATATGGCGTCAAACTGCAAATAATTACAAACATTTTGATCCTAGATCCCAGTTGTGTAAAAAATAACCGACAAGTGCAATATATTTATAAATTAAAATCACGTACAAATTCTATGAGCACCAAAGCGTGGAAATGTTATCGTTGCAACCTGACTTTTACCGATGAATCACACGCTGCTTTGCATGAAGATCTGTCAAAACACAACGTAAGAGAGATTCAGATAGTAAAAGTATAGAAACCAAAACTAGATGATATGTGTTGGGAGTCAACTGAATAAAACAATGTCTTACTCTAACATATCAAAAATGAATTTTGAGGTATCAGAAGAGCAGAAAATTTTTCTTGACAAGATAGACCGAGTCTGCAAATCCATACGAGATTATGAAACAAGATGTTATCTTGATGAGAGAATGAACGACAGAGTAATACCAGAATTTGGAGAAATTGGGATGCTTGGGTGTCCAATATCAAAAAAATATGGAGGTCTGGGGTATGATGTTCTGACATATCTTTTTGCAATTGAAAGAATTGGCAGGGAGGGAAACTCACTCCGCACATTCTTCTCTGCGCATGTATCTATTGGTCAAATGGTAATACAAAATTGGGGAACTGAAGAACAAAAAAGGAAATATCTTACAAATACCGTCAATGGCAATCACATAATGGGTTTTGCACTGACTGAGCCTGATGCTGGAAGTGATCCTAAAAAAATGACTACAACCTTTGAGGAGCGTGGTGACAATTATGCTCTCAATGGTACAAAGCACTGGGTTGGAAATGGAACATTTGCCAAATTAATTACCACTTATGCAAAAGGCTCTGATGGGAAAGTGTCTGCATTTATTGTAGATACCGCTTCAAAAGGTTTTGATGCACAAGAGATGAAAAACAAAATGGGGTTGCTTACTGTAAAAAACGCAGAAATTACTTTTGAAAACTGTCTTGTCCCAAAACAAAATCTTCTTGGAAAAATTGGAAATGGTCTCAGTGTTGCATTTAGTGCACTAATTGACGGCAGGTTGAGTGTTGCGGCAGGAGCTGTGGGTGTAATGAAAGACTGTCTTGATGAATCCATTGTGTATTCTCAAAAAAGAGAACAACATGGTTCTGTTCTTGCAAAAAAACAACTTATTCAAGAGCATCTTGCTACAATGATTGTAAATATTGAAAGTTCTAGGTGGTTAGTATATCGGGCAGGTATGGCAAGGCAAAAACTACATGACTATGTTGAGGACCTAAAAGAAAAGGATGCAAATTGGCTAGATGCTCTTAACAGGGAGAACAAGGAATATTCCGTGCTACGTAACAGGGCAGATAGGCTTGCAGCTATTGCCAAACTACATGCTACAAACGCAGCCTTTGATTGTGCAAACCGCGCAGTCCAAGTATTTGGCTCTTACGGGTACCAGAAAACAAGCCGGGTTGCAAGACATTTTCTTGATTCTAGGGCAATTGTAATCTATGAGGGTGCAAACGAAGTGCTCAAACTAAAGATAGCATCGCTTGAAATGGGTGACAAGTATGATGCATACTAGGTTCTCATCAAAACTTTATGCATGATGTCAAGACCCTTGTGAATTTGCTCTTTTGTAATTATCAATGGCGGTATGATTCTCATTGATTTTTGACCTGCCCCCAAAGTCATCAAGCCATGCTTGAACAACTCTGCAAGTTTTTTATCACGACGAGCAGCTGAGTCAAACTCTATGCCAACCATGAGGCCTAGCCCCCTGACATCTATCACTCCTTTTTTTCCTACCATCTCAACCAAGCCAGTCTTGAGGATGTGGCCCATCTTTGTTGCATTTTCAAGCAGCTTGTCTCTTTTTATAACTTGAATTACTCTAGAACCTACTGCCATGTCTATTCTATTTCCTCCGCCCCACGTGCTTGATAACACTGATCTTTGCATTGGATCAAATTTTTTGCTAAAAGCTGTTGCACCTATCTGCAATGCCTTTGCAGTGCTCATTATGTCTGGTTTGATGCCATAATGTTCAAAGGCCCACCACTTGCCTGTATGTCCTATCCCAGACTGGACCTCATCCAAGATGAGCGGAACTCCATACATTGTTGCAAATTTTCTCAAGTTTGAAATGAATTTCTTACTCGCAACATTGTATCCGCCCTCTCCTTGAATGATTTCAGTTAAGATGAATGCCACCTTGTTTTCCTTTAGAATCTTTTCTGCAGCATCAAGTTCTGGATCGTTCTCACTTGTGCAAAACTTGATTCTCTTTGATGGTAGTTCTGGAAAGTTATATTTTTGAACTGGTCTGCTAAATGTAAAACTCAGAGCTCCTAATGTTCTTCCATGGAATGCACCAGTGCAAGAAATTCCGGGAAGAGGACCCATCTTCTTATATGCAATCTTTATTGCATTTTCAACTGCCTCTGCACCACTGTTTATGAAAAATGTCTTAAAGCCTGATGGCAAAATAGTTGAAATGTTCTCCGCAAGATCTGCATGTTCCTGACAGTAAAAGTCCTGACCTGCTATCTTGTATGTTCCATTTGATGAATACTGTGCAAGTATCTCTATTATGTCAGGATGAGAATAGCCCAATGGACAGGCACCTATGTTTGATGTAAAATCAAGATACTTGTTACCATCAATGTCTTCTATGATGCAATTGTGTCCATGCGAAACAACTAGTGAATACATGAATGTCGAATCATAGGCATGTTTTTTCATGGTGTCAATAACACGCATGGCTTTTGGACCTGGTATTTTGTCCCTTGATTTTTTCATTTTCTACATACTAATAGAAAAATTTTCTAATAAACACTAGTATGGATTACCATGAGGGAAAACCATCAAGAATATGACGAGCTAAATCACAAACAAGGCAGAGAAGGGAAAAAAGATGAGAGATGCAGAGGGTGGGATTTGAACCCACGAACCCCTAAGGGAAGGGATTTCTTACGGAAGATCTTGAGTCCCTCTCGGTTGACCGGGCTTCGGTACCTCTGCAACGAGAGATCCCTATACTGAATATATAACTGAAACCGTGCCTGTCTGAGTTTTGGATATTGTTACTGTTCGCTTACAATTTTTTCTGACATTGCAGGCATGGTGTAGAAAAATTCGTCCTCAAAACCATAGTCCTGTTTTCCAGTCTTTCTTAACGCTTCAAAGTATCTCATACAGTCTGTGTAAAACTCATTTGATTTTGGTCGATTGTCTATTTGCATGTATATTGGTTAAAAAAATTAGGTTTGTACATCGATGTAAGAAATTTTAGACACTATTATTGTCTTTTTTTAGTTGCAGGCCTTAGGAGTCTGCAAGGCTTTGTACAAATTCTATGTGATTTGAGGCACCCATTCCTTTTACTATCTTCTCAATTCTTCTGTCAAGTCCAATGAGATATGTTGTCCTTTTTGTGTATGTACCTAGTATGCCTCTTGCCTGATACAGTGCGGCTACCCTCTTGCTGGTATCTGAGAGTATCTTGAATGGAAGATCATATTTTTGGCAAAAATTTGTATGTGATTCTATTGAATCTTGGTTTATTCCAATAACCTCATACTTGTCTGATATTTTTGGATGATAATCCTTGATCCCATTTACTTCTGCAGTACAACCAGGAGTATTGTCTTTTACGTAGAAAAATAGAATTATCTTTTTCTTTCCAAAATATGATGAGAGTTTTACTTTTTCTCCTGTATTTGACTCTAGTTCAAAATCTGGTGCAATATCGCCTATTTTCATGTTGGATATCTGAAATCATTTGATATTATCTGAGTGGGAAATTTTCTATTGAGTGGTTTCTTGAATTCCAAGCCATCCATAGCCTTTTTGTTCTAATTCATCAGCAAGTTCCTTTGGACCTTCCTTGATCATTTTTCCTTGTGCCATCACATGAACAAAGTCAAGCTTGTCAAGGAATTTGAGAATTCTTGCATAGTGTGTGATCACAATTACTGTTGCATCCTTTCTTGAAACTGAACTGATTGCCTTTGCAACTGCCTGTACCGCATCAATGTCTAGACCTGAATCTGGTTCATCAAGTATGGAAATTCTTGGCTGTAATACTGCCATCTGTAAAACCTCTGATCTCTTCTTTTCTCCGCCAGAAAATCCCTCATTGAGATATCTTGACAGAAAATCATGTTTTAACCCAACTTCATCAAGATTCTTTTTCAGATAGTTCTGAAACTCTCTTACTGTGAGAAAGACTTCTCTTTTTTCATCCGCAAGTGATTTGCTTAGTGCATTATATGCAGTTCTAAGAAAATGAGAATAACCTACGCCTGCGACCTCTGTTGGATATTGGAACGCTAAAAACAATCCTTTCTTTGATCTTTCATCAGCTGATAAACCGAGGATGCTTTCTCCATCTAACAAAATATCTCCTTTTGTAACTTCGTACTTGGGATGACCTAAAATTGTATATGATAATGTACTCTTACCTGATCCGTTTGGGCCCATTATGGCATGAACTTCTCCAGGACCTGTCTTGAGATTTACTCCTTTGAGAATTTCTTTACCGTCCCTTTGTACATGTAGGTCTTTAATCTCCAGTATTGCCATTGTGATCATGAAATGCTTTTGGCTATATAATCTAACAAAAAATTAGCTCTGTCTAACTGCTTTTTGTATGTCTAGTCATCATCAAGTTCCTTGTCGATTTTATCTTTCAATGACTTGTATTTGTTGAATCGCTTGTTCCAATGCGAAAAGAAGCGATATTCCTTTATTGCAATGACTAATAGAACTATTGCAAATACTATCGAAATTATTATGAATGTTTTCAGTCCAAAAAATATCTGTCCTGTATGAGATCTATCTCTCTCAGTGTGTAACATTGGTAATTCTCTAATTATTGTACCATTTTGATCCACAATCTGAATATGCGTTCCAGGCATGTGGTACATGCTGGTAAAGTTTTCTCCGCCTTGCTGTGATGGTTCTAAATGTTTTATGTTGTAATCTGGGTGGCCTAGTAAAACGCCTCCTAGTATCAAGGCAACTGGTCCAAAAAGTAACGCGCTTCCGATAAAAATAAGAAATAATCTACGTGAACTGTTAGTATGAGACAAAAGTTCGTCTAAAATTTTCAGAATGTTTTCCGATTCTTTTTTCTCGTCTCTGTCAGATGGAGACGCATTATTTTCAGGTGGATTATTTTCGGGTTCTGACATTTACTAAGAACACTCCTGTTGCATTAAAAATGCTTCGCTAACTTTGTTCTTGATCATGTTTTTCATGCCTTGGAAATATGTCTTCATACGGTTCTAATATCATCTTGCAAAATTCTCGTCCTTTCTGCGTCACTGCATATTTTATTATCTTCTTGTTTCCCCATGCTTGTTCTGTTCGCTTTATGAAACCCTTTCTCTCAAGACTCTCAAGAATGTCCTTATGCTTCATTAAATTCAAACCACAATAACTAAGAAGTGACGTCTGATTAAGTTCACCATGCTCTGTTAATTTCAATATGATGTCTTTTCGTATGTACACTCGGTCTCTGTATTCGTGTGACAAGATTATTACTTTGCCATCGAAATTACGTATTAAGCTTTTACTTGAAATTCCTCATGAAAGTCTGAAATTTGCATAGCTACTACTTTTACCTTTCACTAACAATGTTCACTGACATAGTTTCGCAATTTTTTATTAAACAACTGTGGTATTGATGGATATGAACACAACAGAACTAGTCAAGAACAAAAAGATGCTTGCCATCATAATTGGTGTAGCAATACTTGCTACAGCAGGAGTGTCAGCAGCATCTGCACAAGTTTCATCAACACCAAGTCAGAAACCAACAATCCAGGGTACAATCAACCTTGAGCAAACAATAATGTCTAACGTAAAGATTGCATTCCCTGATGCAGCAAACACTGCAGCAACAGCAGCCAGTGGAAAAGTAATAGGCGGAAGCCTAACAGTGGCACAGGGATATGTAGTATACAGTTTCAAGGTGATTGATGACAAGAATATGGTATACACCGTAATTGTCGATCCATCAAGTGGAGCAGTATTGTATAAATCCCCGGGTCATCAATTTGGAATGGGTGGATTTGGCATGGGTCATGGATACATGATGCATGGACACATGGGTGGACAAACATGGAACTCAAAGGCTCCATCTGGAAACACAACTCCGTCATCTGATATGACAGCCCCAAGTGGATCACAATCCTGGTCCTAAACTCTTTTTTCCTTTTTATTTTGATTGATGCTTTTTTGAAAGAATCATTTCATCATTAACATTGTTAAGTAACAATGTTTGATAATTGTTTTATCTGAAATAACTAGTACAAATATGTGCAAATTGGATTGAAATCACCTCAAAATTTTGAAAGCGGGTCACATTTCCAAGAAATGTTCGAGTCTGTTTGTAACATGATTCTTGACTTGGATTCTAATATTCGATTTGTTGGGGTGATAAACAATAAAGGTAGACTGCTTACTGGAAGTATGAAAAAAGGAATACGGACTTTTATTGGTCCACAAGATCAGGAAATGCTATTCATGGAGACTGCACTGGGAGTGCGAATGCGTAAGGAGCATGATTCACAGTTAGGGCCTGTAAATTTCACTGTATCATATGGACACAGGATGGTATCCATGAACTTTCCACTGGAAGATGAAATACTATGTGTATCTGCGGAAAAAAAGATTGATCTTGTAGAAATACCATTTCTAATATTACAACTTTTAGAAACAGAATTGCATAAAAAGAAAGATTGGTAATAAAGAGAATTCGGAGCAAGAATATGTCTGATAAAAAAAGAATTTCAAATGTGTGGAATATGATATGATGTCAGATGATCATATGATGTCGGAGATCCACTTCAAGGTGGCATATAATTCAAAACCTGATGGATCTAGACAGCAATGGTATTGGGGAAACTAATTTCATGCACTATAATTTTTGGCAATGATTTTCATATGATGCAGATTAGACTAGAACCAAGAGATGTTGCAAGACTGAGTTCGCTTGGTAATAATGTGTGTAGAAAGTGTACTGTAAAATTAATGGAAGGAGATGTTGTAATACGAATTGGAGCAAGACCTCCAAAATACTATCACAAAGGGTGTTTCAAAGTATATTGAGTAGTTGGTGATACAAGGATGACTAATTTTTCTACTCACACTGCCACCATACTCACTAACAATGTTCCTGAACAAGGTTTGGCAATCGTTTTATTCTAAAACTAGACAAAGAATTCCTATGGTTCTCTCAAACCTATGTAATCCGTATAATGATTATTTTTATGCATATCAAACTCAAATAGATGAGTTCTAAAGAGGGGAAAAATGATTTTGAAAAACATGACAAAAGATTTGGTAGTTGAAAAAAACACGCAGAACGAAATTGTTGACAATAACTCTTTTGCTCTGAGAGTAGAAAGTCTTTCTAAAATATATGATTCTTCTGCGGGACGAGTTGTGGCACTAGACAATGTAAGTTTTGCAATCAAAAGGGGAGAATTTGTATCAGTCGTAGGTCCCTCTGGCAGTGGAAAATCTACTGTTTTGAATATGGTTGGAGCACTTGATAGGCCAACAAGTGGGAAGATCTACATCGATGGCATGGACATATTCTCTCTTAATGACTCTGAAATTGCCACCATGAGAAATGGTCGTATTGGATTTATCTTCCAGTCGTTTAATTTGATTAATAGGACTACTGTACACAAAAATGTAAGACTGCCTGGAATGATTGCAGGTATGTCAAACGACGATGTAAATTCTCGCACTATGAAGATCTTGGAAGCACTTGGTATTGCCGACAAGAAAGATCAAAAACCTGTTAATCTAAGTGGCGGCCAACAACAAAGAGTTGCAATAGCTCGTTCTTTGATAAACAACCCTACTATAATTTTGGCAGATGAACCAACTGGTAACTTGGATACAAAAACAGGTGATGATGTATTTGACATGTTGAAAATGCTTTCACACAAATTCAAACGTACGATAGTAATGGTAACACACAATCCTGAACTTGCAGAGTCTACTGATAGATCTATATTGTTAAGAGATGGGAGAATAGAAAAAGATGTCATCAACTAGAATTTCTATTAAAAAATTTTTTGGAAAAAGATTGGCAATCAAAATTGCGATTCCGATTCTAATTATAATGTTATTTGCGCCTACCGCAATTACCTCTTTTAATGCATATGGACAAGTGGTTACAGTTGTACCATCTGGTAATGGTCATCTGGGAATAGTACAGTCACAGGATTGTTTCGCGCCACTTACTACGATACTTGATGCTACCTATTCTGGTCCTGTAGTAGTAGACTCGTACTGGGTGGACCAAGGAACATCTTCTTCCACCGATGTTACTAGTAATCCTGTCAAAAAAGAGATAGGTCCCGGAGAGGGACCATCTGTTTTTGCTGTAGTCTTTAACAATAGGGGAACAGCATATTCTATAACTTCAGTCACTGCATTTCTTAACCTCCCATCAGGGTTTGCGCCCACTGGTGAAAGCAAAAATCCACAATTACTCCAAAATTATAATCAAGCGTCAAGGGTTGCAAACAACCCTGCAATAGGAAACTACTATGGCCAGGTTGCACCTGGAGCGTCATTTACTATGTATTTTAACATAGATGTATTGCCGACAGCCAAAGTAGGCACTTTTTCTACAACTGTCGTTGCAAATTATGTCCAAGTGGGAGTAGTTGGACAACAATGTACATCTGCATTGCTCACTGTACCATTTGTTCTTCCGGGAAAAGTGATATTGGATGCATCTACGGTATCTTCCAGTCTTGCTCCTCAAACCAACGATCCAGTTTCGATAGAAATTGATAACAAAGGTTCTGCTGATGCAACTGGAGTTGTAGCAACAATTGTGGATCTTGGAAATTCTAAAGGCAGTTCAGGAAGTAGCAGTGGCTCAGGATCTGTTGTGCTACAATCATCTACAACACAAATTGTTAATCTTGGACCTAACAC